>NZ_QTXU01000049.1:0-7279 GCF_003461785.1 Ruminococcus sp. AM43-6 | reverse complement strand
TAAAAAATGCAACAATTGCAGAAATGTTGCCAAATTAAAAGATAAATCATTTGTTTGCATAAATTTGTGCCACTGAATTTGTGTATATTGACATTGCGTGAATAAATCTGTAAATGCTGTAAAAAATAAATGCAGATTTTCAGGAGGTGATCTTATGAGAACAATGAAAAATCTGCTTGTGAAAAAAGCTGTGGTGACGGTGCTGGCGGTGGGAGTTTCGCTGGCGGCGGTGAATGCCTTTTGGGGCGGTTCGGACAGTGCGCTCTCTCAGCTTGGGTCTAGCGGCAGTGAGGTGAGGGCTATTCAGGAACGCCTTAAAGAACGTGGTTTGTTCAACGACTCTGTGACGGGATACTACGGTGAGAAAACAAAAGCCGCTGTGATAAAATTTCAGAAACAGCAGGGGATAAGTCAGACGGGGACGGCAGGTCCGCAGACGCTTCGGGCGCTGGGAATATCTATCGGCTCTGTGCCGTCGGCTACGGAGCAGAATATCAATCTTTTGGCGAGGATAATTTCTGCCGAGGCCAGGGGCGAGCCTTATGTGGGGCAGGTGGCTGTGGGTGCGGTGATACTCAACCGCATTGAACACCCTTCTTTCCCTGACACGCTTTCGGGGGTCATTTACCAAAACGGCGCTTTTACGGCGGTGGTAGACGGACAGTTCAACGAGCCTGTTGCCGCTTCCGCTTACAATGCTGCCCGTGACGCTTTGAACGGCTGGGACCCCACAAACGGCTGTGTTTACTACTACAATCCTGCCAAGACTTCAAACGCTTATATGCACGCTAAGCCTACGGTGACGGTTATTGGAAGCCATAGGTTTTGTATGTGAAAAAAAGCCGCCCTGCGCAGTGCAGAGCGGTTTTGTGCTATTTATGTACGAAAAAGTAATCGCTGCCGTTTAGGGATATTGGTATGGAATAGAGGATATCGTCGGTGAATTTACGGGATATATAGCCTGCTATATCGGCGAGCTTTTCGGTATCGGAGATGTCTATGGCATAGGCGTATACATATGAGGTCTTGCCTGTTATGGCTATTCTTACATCATTTATATGGAAAACGTCTTTTACTTCTTCGAGTATCTCTCTTGGGCTTCTGTAGCCGGGGGTGACTTCTGCTTTGCCGCCGAGGGTTATTGTGACTATCGACATATCAACGTTACAGCTTTGCAGAAGCTCTTCCATTTCCTTGATGTTGTGTTCATAAAGCACTGTTACCTCACATCTGTTGCCTTGGTCATAAATGCCGCAGGAGGTGAAAGTTGGGCGGTAACCCATTTCTTCCAGGTCGCACAAAAGATTTGATACTTTATACGGATTTGTTATAGGCGTATCGCTGACGGGGAGTTCGCCTGTCGGCTCTGGGTAGGCGGTGTGGACGTCCACAAGGTCGATATTTATGCCGTATGCTTGGAGGTAGGCTTTTGTGCAGGTGACGTCATTTTCGGTGTTCACTGTTACATCAAGGTAGGTTTCATGGTTTTCGGCGGAGATTATGCCGAAGTCTGAGGTTCTTGAATTTAGTGCGGAAAGTATTATGTCAAGATCGTCTGTGTTTTCAAGGTCAGTGAGGCGTTCGGTAAAGGTCGGTATCTCTATATCTGCCGCTTCATATGTGCAAAGCTCGTCTTCGGTGAGCTGTTTATCGGTCTGTTCGTCAGAGTCGGTCTGTGAACTGTCATTGTGGATATAAGTTCTTTGCTCAGGAACTGGACCTTTACTCACAAACAGGTTGACTTCTTGCCCTGCTTGTATTTCTTCCCCTGCGGCAGGCTCGGTATTCATGACAGTTTCGGCGGCGACAGTATCGCTATATCTATCACGTCTTACGGGCGTGCCGCCTGCCTGTGCGATAAGCTTTTCGGCTTCGGCATAGGTCTTGTTGATAACTTTCGGCACTGTGATATGCTGTGGAGTCTGGGGCGGCTGTGTTGTGGTATCGGTGGAGGCTGTTGAGGGGGCAGGGGTGGTGGCGTCGATATCGGGCTTTAAAAGTCCGCTGAATGCGAATGCTCCCACTGCTATGGCGGCGCAGGCTGCTGCTGCGGCTATGCCGATGGATTTTCTTCTAAGCTTTATAGGCTGGGGTTTTGTTTCTGTGTGTGCGCTGTCGGCTGAGTTGGTGATAAAGGCTTTATTGTCTATTTTTTGCAGGATAGCGTCAAGATTTTCAGACTTGCTTTCGCTGCGGGACTTTTTCATTATATCTGTCATTTTCATTGCTTTGTTCCTCCTTTTCACAGTATGTTTTTTTCAGCTTGTCAAGGGTGCGGTATAGTCTTGATTTTACGGTGGACTGGGACAAGCCCAGGCATGACGCGGTTTTCTTGATAGTATAGCCGTACTGATAATGCAGTACGAAAATGCGGTAGGTGGTATCGTCGGAGCTTTTGAGATAGCTCATCACCTGCTCATAGTCGAAAAAGTCGGCGTTTTCAAGGGTAGCAAGGGCTTTTTCGTCGGGGATATTCAGGTCGGTGATATCCTCGAATGTGGCTTTAGGCTGTTGTCTGTAATGGTCTGCAACATAATGCTTGGCTATACGCAGGACGTAATGCCTGACGTTTTTTATTTTCCCCTCAGTGGTGATAAGGGAGCGGTAAAAATCAAGATACACGCTTTGGAGTGCGTCTTCTATAAGATCTCTGGTGGGAAGCTTTGAGGTGAGATAGCGGTCTATATAATCGTATGTATCATTATAAGCCTGCACGAATGTATCTTTTAGTTCTGTTCCCATGGTTTTTCCTCCTTTCTTTTTTTGCTCTGTGAGCTTTCACCCTAATAGTCGGGAATTTTGCTGAAAAAGTTTCAGCTTTGTGAAAAGTTTTTTGTAAAGAAAAAGGACGGCAGAAGCCGTCCTGAGTGCTTGCTGGGAATAGCCCCGACTAAGCGGGACGTCGCATTTCTGTGAAACGGAAATTGAGCCGTTCCCCTACAATAAACGTTTTTGTACCATGCTAAATTTTAGTCTACAGAATAATATTTCTGAAGTCTTGTTTTGAATATCTCACAGATGATATTTGCAGCTACTCCTGCTGTGAATACAGATACGAAAAGTATCAGAAATACTTTTGTTGCTTTGCTCATGTTATCTTCCTCCTGTAATTCTGTGACGCTGTTTTTACAGCCCTTTTCTTTAGGTCTATTATACTATAATCTTGCTCTGATTGCAAGCGGTTTGTGAAAAAATACGGCTTTTTATAAAAATATTTGCAAAAATCAAAGCATTGTGTTATAATATCTCTATGTGTTATATTTTTATGTAATGAGGAAATTTTAAATGGCAGAAACAGGCAAACAAAGCAGCTACAAAAAGCTGTTTTCAAATACTCTGGTGTTCGCTATAGGTTCTTTCAGCTCAAAAGTCCTTGTGCTGTTGCTTGTGCCTATATACACCAACTATCTTACTACGGCTGAGCTGGGCGTTACGGACGTTCTCACTCAGATAGCTAACTGGATAATACCTCTTGTGACCATGACTATCACGGAGGCTATAATCAGATTTGGTCTTGACAAGGCTTATGACAAGGTAAAGGTCTTTACCCTTGGCAATCTTATATGCTTCTTTGGTCTGGCGGTGTTCGGTATTTTGCTGCCTATTGTGTCGGTGACGGGAATTGCTGACAAGTATATTGGCGGATACAGCTTGATACTATATATATATGTATTCACATCAAGCATGAAGTCGCTTTACTCAACTTTCGTGCGTGCAATGGAGCAGGTGAAGCTGTTTGCTTTTAACGGCATACTGACCACGTTCTTTACGCTGTTTTGGACGGCTTTGTTTTATATGGTGCTTCCTGAGGGATTTCTCGGTCACGGCACGGGCATTGAAAAGTATCTGCTCGCTACCATTCTTTCCGACCTTATCTCGGTGGTATTTCTCACGTTCAAGTCAAAGCTTTGGAGATATATAAACTTCAAGGATATTGACAGGGAGCTTTTGCAGGTAATGCTTCAATACTCTGTGCCTCTTATCCCTGCTCAGCTTTTGTGGCTCATAACAAACAGCTCGGATTCATTTATGACTACCCACTATCTTGGCTCGGACTACAACGGCGTGCTGTCGGCGGCTTACAAGATACCTAACCTTGTGTCAACGGTATATCTTATGTTCGGTCAGGCTTGGAATATGTCGGCTATCACTGAGGACGATTCTGATGACAGAGATTCCTTCTATGAGAACGTTTTTGATTTCAATCAGAGTCTTTTGTATATTCTTGTGGCAGGCTGTCTGCTTATCGTTCAGCCTGTGACTAACTTCTGGATAGGCGCAGATTTCCGTGACTGCGTAAAATACTCGCCTATCATCATATATGCGACCATTTATTCATGCTTCACCACTTTTATGGGGTCTATTTATCTTGCTTCAAAGCAGACAAAGAGGTCACTTTTTACGAGCCTTGTTTCAGGTGTGATAAACGTGGGGCTGAATGTTATACTCATACCGAGGATAGGACTTTACGGTCCGCCTATATCCACGGTGGCGGCTTACATGACGGTTTTCATCATAAGAGCCATAGACTCGAGAAAGCTAGTGCCGTTCAGGATAGATATGAAAAAGATGATAGTGAACAACATCGTTATCCTTGTGATGATGTTCATTTGCCTTTTTGAAACTGATCTTATGCATCACATTCCGCTTTACGGAGTGGTGGCACTGCTTTTCTTTGCGGTCTTTATACTCAACCGAAAGGCTGTGGAGAGCATATTCTACAAGGTGCTTCCTGCAAGGATAGCTTCACATTTTGTGAGCCTTAGCACTGCAAAGCTTTGCGCAGTTATAGGCGGCTTGGCTGTATTTGTACTCATAGACTTGCTCACAAGGGGCATTATTGTGTATGCTTTGCTTCTGGCAGGCTTTGCCTTTGCAATATACAAAAACAAGAACAGACTTATGTATATCTTTATGGTGCTTATGCCGCTGAGTCTAGTTATCAGGCACGGCATGGTATGGGCAGCGGTGGCATTTCTGATACTGGCGGTGGCTTTTATTATCAAAAACCGCAGGCCAGCAGATGTTTTCATTGGCATTGCGGCACTTGATATACTGCTTGGTGCGGCGGCAGGACTTTGGTTCGGCGTGCTTGCGGCGGCGGTGCAGACACTTGTATGCGGCTTTATATTCCGCAGACAGATATGGGATAAGCTTATTGAATGGGCATATAAAAAGCGGTAGAGATACTGCGTTTTATAGATAAAGGGGCTATGCTCTTATTACACCAATGGAGGTTTTTATCATGGCAGAATTGAAATTTGAGATCACAGAGCGTATAGGCGTACTTTCTGAAAACGCTAAGGGCTGGACAAAGGAGCTTAACAAGGTTTCCTGGAACGAGAGAGAGCCTAAATATGACCTGAGAGAATGGAATCCAGACCACAGTAGAATGGGCAAGGGTATCACTCTTACAGACGAAGAAGTTGAAACTCTCAAGGCTATTCTCAACGGTGAGGAGATAGAGGACGATATCAACGAGGCTGACATTCTTTAAAAAATTGTAAATGTTCGGTAAACAGTTAAATGATAATCAATTGTTAATCATGAGTTTAAAAATGTTTGCTATAATTTCCGAGAAGAACAATTAAACGGCGGAGTTGTGCATTATTTCATGCATGGCTGCCGCCGGAAGCTTGCACATAAAAGGCGTTTCGTATCAGTATTTAAAGGACACGGAACGCTTTGAACGTACAGGGCAAGTAATAATATATTCGGAGGGAATTATAGTTATATGGAACAGCATGGCATTAGCAAGCTTGATCTCAAGAGGCGCAACCGTATGCAGGTCCTCAAGATACTCAAGCAGAGAGGCCCTACTTCCCGTATCGACATTGCGGGAACTTTAGAGCTTACAAGAGCCGCTGTCACGATCATAACAAATGAAATGATCGAGCAGGGGATAATACAGGAAATAGGCGAATACAAGCACGTTACAGAAAAAGCTCCGAGAGGCAGAAAAAAGATACTTATCGACATAAATCACCACTACAAGTTCGTTATAGGCGTAACGGTAGAGGAGGATATCGTAAGCGTTGGTCTGTCAACTCTGGCAGGTGCAGTTCTCGATAAGAGAAACCTGGCTATCAACGAAAAGACGGACTATAGCACCATTTTTGATTTCACTGAGAAGTCTATAAACGAGGTACTGGGCGACAACTGCCTTGACAAGAACTCTATTCTCGGCATAGGTTTCGGCATATTCCCGACTATGTATTCAAGACTTGGTATCAATGTTGAAGATGGCGAGCCTGATTATGCTAAGCTAAAGGCTGCAATAAGAGAGAAAACTGAGCTTCCGCTGGTTTTTGACAACTCTGTAAAGGGTACGGCTATGGCAAATATCGACTTCCTTAAAACAAAGGATATAAACAGACACAACATAGCCTTTTTGCAGTATGGCAACACTATGCACTTTGTTGTGACAAATCTTAACGATCCGATCGTTTCGTATGATAACAGAACTAACTTCGTGGATAAGATGATAATCAACCCTTATTCTGACAGGACTTGTCCTTGCGGAAGAAGGGGCTGTGTTGAGAGTGAACTCACTCCATCGGCTACTATGTCAAAACTCAAGGAAGTATTTTCTGCTGAAAAGACGCCTTTTCTCTATGAGGCGGCAAGGGGAAGCTTTGAGAATGTCAATCAGGATATGATAACGATGGCATACGAGAAAGACGACAAGGCTGTAAAAGAGATACTTAACGGCGAGCTTACGCTGTTAGCGGTGCTTCTTAACAACTTGTATTTTTCTACCAACCCACAGAAGATAGTGCTTCATCAGTTCAAATTCCAGAATGAAAAGGCGTTCCAGAAATTAAAGGACGCTGTGACAGAGATAGGCGGAGCGCTTGTTTCAAGCAAGATCGAGCTTTCTATTATTGAGGACAAGCACAGATTCCTGTCAGGCTGTGCGCTTGCAATAAGAGAATTGTTCTTTAACAGGGGCGGATTTGATACATCTTCTAATAATTAAGAGCAACAGAGCAGGGCATTTGCCCTGCTTTTTCTTATATATAGTATAAACTGAACAACATAGTGAAAAATATCTAAATTATCGGGCAGAAAATGTATAAAAGAGAGAAACAATGAAAAAGCTATTGACAAATGTCGCTGTAGATGATAAAATATAAAAGTTGCTTGACGAGAGCAATGAATGTGAATAAGATGATGACGATGAACGCTTTCTGAAAGAGTTCAAACGAATTCATAAAGAATTCACAAAGAAAAGTCTTGACAAAGCTTAGCTAATATGATATAATAGATAAGCTGATTT
>NZ_QTXU01000048.1:0-8060 GCF_003461785.1 Ruminococcus sp. AM43-6 | reverse complement strand
GTTTTCGCCTATCGAATTTCTTAATAATAGTGTCCAATATGATTGACAAACCTACAATTCAGATAACGCACATATCCTTGTCTATTATCAAAGTTTTTGAATATTCAAGGTGCGTGTGTTCATTATTTTCAATACAGATCACTTTAAATTTTCTTAGCAGCATGTCTTTGTATAAAAGCTCAGTTTGCCGGTCCGTCAGATAACTTCGAAGATTAACAAAGAAAAATACACGCTCTCCTTTAAATTTGTTTACAGCAGTCATATATTCTATGATCTTTTCTGAAAGTTCCATTTTTTTATCATAAAAACGTACACCAAAAGCTTTAAGTATACCGCTTATGTCCTGTGGAACATCAATTTCTATTTCATTATCAGCTGACTCAGTTATCATGTAAATATACAAAGCTATATCAGCCATAAGCTTTTGAGTATGCTGATAGAAACGTTCATTTACCGATACATTTTTTATCTCAGCATACAGCTTATTTACAAGATCACGCTGATTTATTTCAAAAGGTATTATCTGAGTTATAAGCTCTGCACGCTTTCTTAATTCAAGCGGTTCATTATTTTCCGACAAAATCAGTCTGCCACTTTCGCCTGAACACTGATCATATATATCGGATATTACATCACTGAATATCTGCTGATTTTCAATTACTAAATTCAAAACCGTGCTTTCTTCTAGCTCACAGTATAAATTGAAAGCTGGATATGCAATAGTCATAAAATCACCAATCTTTCATCACTGTCAACTATATCGCTTTTGAAGCTGCCTGTTATAAACTCCATTTTCTCAAATTGCTTTTCAGTAACATTTAGCACCTGCACAAGTCCGTCAGGAGGTTTATTGCTTTTGATATTGCTCATGACAGTGTTAGCCGCGGTCTGATTAATCACCATTTTACAATAAACAGACTCCTGCATCATGATAAAGCCATTTTTAATGAGAAATTTTCTGAAACGTGCATAGTTTCTTCTGTTCTCAGTGGTAATAACAGGCAGGTCAAAGAATATAAACATTCTCATAAATCTATAGCTCATCATTCACCTCTCTAACTATTTTAATGAATAAAAACTAATTTTCGAAACGTCATTATCGTTGAGTGCCTCAAAAACACTTCTGCAATAAAAACGCATTGCATTTGACAAATACTGCTCACTTTCATTTATCATCACGGTTGTACTGAGCAAAGACACTATAGTATGTTTTTCCTCTTTACCAAATACAGTAGGTGTATTTTTATATACCCATCGGTCTATAATTATACGGAAAGGTTCCATGAGGTCACATGAAAGATTGAACTGATTGAACATATTACTGTGAAACAGCCCTAACTGAGTTATATAACCATGAGCTGTCACCTCTCTGTTTATACAAGAAAGTATTAAACTATATCCATAATTCAGAGCGGCATTAATTATGCAATTACGGCTACGTGTAAAATCTTTACCAAATAAAGTATTAAAGTATACCTTTGCTGCGTGACCCTCTCTGTTGGTGACATCACCAACTTCAAGTTCTTCAATATATCCTTGCAACATCTCAGCTTCGTTTGATTTTCCAAGTTCTTCGAGAAACTCGGCTTGCTTGCGTATTTTTTCAGCAACTATCTCAGTCCACGCACAAGCTTTGATATCATCGCTCCACTGTATCTGCCGTTTGATCTTTGCCGACGTATCATGACTGCCATAATAAGAAACAAGTTCACATGAGGGATTTCTTTTTTCATCACAAAATATAACCTTTATCTTTTTTTCGGACATAGCCACAATAAGACAGCCTGTAATTGATACTGCACTATTCTCGATAATGAGAACGGAGATCTCATCAAGATTTATTCTCTTGACATCATCTTCCGTTCTCACCACAAGATAGCCATTCCTCATATCAAGCTTTGATCTTTTGGAAATGACAACAGTTCTCCAACTCATAAGTCAAGCAAATTCAGTGACTTACGCTCGATAAGTCCCGTCGGTGACTGGTCGATAATATAGATTGTCTTCTTATCTTTTATTTTAGAAAAGTCAGAATTTAGCGTCAAAACACCAGCCTGACCACTTTCGTTTATTAATGTGAGGTCACATCCAGTTGAACGACCTGTTTTCAGGAGCATAAGTATATAAAAAAGAGCTGTTGTCTGTTCATCTACAGACAAAGATATAAATTTATCTCTGCCATTTGCAACTTTTGTACCTATTTTATGAAAGAAAACCTTGAAAGGCGAGGACTGCATTTTTTCTACTAACACATCAAATGCCGAAATATTATCCTCCACGGTTATTCCAGTATAACTATTTATAACAAGACTTTTATTTACTTTTTTCTTAGCTATAAATGATGAGATTTTCTTCATATATGCATAAGTATCTTTATCTAATACAAGCGAACAAGCTGATATTAGCACTAACTGTTTTCCTTTGTTTGATTTTTGTGCCAAATTACATCTGAATCCATCAACCTCAAACATTGTGTTTACTTTGATTATTCTCTGACCGAAAGGAAATGTAATATTCTCAGATGAAAATTCTTGTGATAGTATTTCAGCTAGTTGTTGTGCAACATACGCTTTTGCGAACTCTATATCAGTTGCAAATCTATTGCAGAACATAGTTTCAACAGGCACTACCACAACTGATTTTTCTCTACACTTTACCACAGCAAAATGCGACGCCGTTGTATTATTATAACCGCCATACTTCCCTGTATCTAGTCCCGATTTTCGTTCAACTAGTCCCGCTTTTTTACGTTCAGGCATCTGGTTAAACAGTCCGCCTTTTCGCATATAAGCATATCTCACATATCATATGCTATTCTTTGACATCATTTTTCTAACGATAGCAAAAGATGTCTCAGGATCCCAAGCAACTTCTCCTCCACGCTCTACTTTGCGTGTCATAACGCCTGTTTTCTTACCGTCTGAGTTTTTCTGAAATATCTTAATGGAATATTTCTCATTGTTCTTTAAAAAATTCAGCGGATCTTTAGTAAACCTCGTGTTGTAAACATTACCCAAGACTATATTAAGATAAGCGTCCTTTGCATGGTGAAGATCATTTACTTCACGACATTTGAGCATACCCATTTCCTGCCTGAAATCAGATACAAGACCTGCTTTTACATAAACTATTTCTGTATTTGGAAACTGCTCTTTAAGTAATGTAGCAACCGCTTTTGTAGATTGTCTTGTTTCCACAAGCTGACGTGCAATAAAACCTGAAAGCTCATCATCTGTAAAAGGCGTACTTCTTGTTAGTCTTTGATACTTTTTCTCGCTGATAAGTCCTTTTTTATAAAGAGAATGCCACAACCCTGCCATACTATGCCTAATATCATCACTAATAGGATAACTGTCACTTTTCTTGCCGTTTTCATTGCTGCTGACAAGAACTTTGTTATCAAGACTGTCATCTTTTATTTTCGCCTGCGGCCATATGTGGTCTATATTCCATTTATGTTCATTTTCCACTTCTTCAAATGGGATAGATTTTTCAGTATACATACATCTGCCAAGCTGCATAAAGTAAAGAAAATACTTGTCACTTCTAAGTTTTGCGTCATCAATGGTATCAAGATGTTCCCATATGCCTGACTTTTTCAGATCATTTATATCTTTATTGTCAAGGCCATGCCAATGTTCAAGGATTTGATCCTTACGAGAATTTGTTCTTTTTCCTTTCGGTGTTTCACCTGTACCTCTTGCCATTTCTATAAAGATCTTGTCAGGATCTCTGCCTTGTATCTTTTTAAGTTCCTTTACAATATCAAACGTCCTTGTTACTTCACGGCGTACTGCAGTAGGGACATACATATCTTTCAAACGTTCACTCATGCTCTTATGATTTTCAGGTAGTGCATAATACTGCCTGTTCATATGCTCAATATTTTCTGAATATCGATATTTTGAACTTAACAACTGCATTATGTTCTCGTTGGTTTCCCACAGCATCGTTATGATATTCTTATCGCTCTCTGCTTCACCTGTCTTTGTATCAACTGGCAGCACATCTTCCAAGAAACAGCGTGACAGTCTGCCATAATCCTTATATTTAAGCTTTGTGATATACTTTACATCTTCGTCTGCAAGCATCGGAAACTGTGTTTTAAGCCATTTTTTCAAACGTATATTATCTGTTGTGACTGTGATATGTTCAATAATTTCCTCGACCTGTTGCTCTGTAAGTATACCATTAGACAACATTTTCTTAAAGTCATGATAAGATCTCAAAGCAGATTTTGCTATATCGTCAATACCTGTCACCTCATCACTATCCGCTGCATAGCCATGAGAAATAAGGCAGTCGCGTATCTTCTTTTTGCTGACTCTTGACTTGTTCCTTTCAAACAATTCTGTGTATATCTCTTGTTTTGCCTGGACGGATATAGGCTCTCCATTAAGTTTTATATTGTTTATCTCATTAAGAACGCTGAACTTGCTATAAAGCAATGAATATTTAGGCAGAACGTCCTGACCTGCAACGTATGTACATTTACAAGTCATACGACGAATAAACGCGTTTTCACTCTCATCTTCGTTTACCATGTCAGTAAAATTCCATGGAGTGATCTTACCGTCGAGTTTTCTAACAAGCCACGCATTTGGACTTTTCTTTCTATCGACTAGTGGACCAACATAATAAGGAACACGGAATTTCATTATGCTCAGTATTTTATCCGCTACCGTACCATACTCATCTCTTTCATTAAGAAATGGAAGATAATCACAAGCATTTTCCAGTATCTTTTTAAGCTCTACATAATAAAGCTGATATGGTATAACTCGGTTGTCTGTAGTCACCTGTTTAGGACAAAGAGAATTTTGTTCACACTTTTCAAGGAGTTTGTCAAGGCAAAGTTTGTCTTTTTCATTTGGTTTTATCTTGCTTAAAAACTTTTTAGTAAACTTACAAAAATCCTCCTGATTACACTTTTTATATTTACTATCTCTAGTTTTATCGGAAGGTGCATTATAAACGTAACTTGCATAGTTCTGTTTTCCACTGACCTCTTTGAACATTTCATTGTAATCATCTTTGGTAAGATATTCTCTGAACAGATATTTTAGTGCATCGAGATCATATCCATGCTCATCATACTTATCTTTTTTAGCCTCAGATATAAGAAATTTACCCTCAAGAATATCCACTAGCAGCGACCAATCATAAAGACTTTTTACGCTTTTGAGCAAAGCAAAATCAAGCTCGTCTATCTGTCCTTCCAGCATCTCTAGAGTATCTCCAAAATCCGCATTCCTTACGCAAACGGAATCTTTCTCAAGGTCTGTGTACTCTTCATTTGCAAAGAACTTTGATAGCTTTTCCGTACCGCCACTAAGCAGCTTTATAAGTGCCGAGTAGCTGATATTTTCATTATCATAGGTCTTTACCTTACCGCCAAAAAGAAGTTTATCAAAATCTTTATTCTTTGCAGATACCGTTTTATGGCTTTTTAGTATTTCAGCAAAATCATCGGCAGATCTGTCAAACGGTGGTTCATCATCAAGCTTTTCTTCCAGAGTTTTATAAAAGCTTTCATAGAGCGGCTCAAACTCTGTTACCTTGCTTATATCGTCCTCTGATACCGGAAGAAGGAAATGTCCTCTGTGAGCAAGCAGATATACACAGGCAAGATATACAAGCCTTACATCATGAGGTTCTTTGCTTTCCATAAGCTCACAGATAAGGTGATGTATAGTTGGGTACTCTTCAAAATAATCCTTATCAGTGTAATCAGGATCGTCAAAGAAAATGTTATTTGTTCTATGTTCGGCGTCCTCAGGCAATAAGGCACTTTCCTTCAGCCTACGAAAGAAATTTTCGTCCTTTTCACATACAGCCCTAACAAAAGACTCCTGCAATAGTATTATTCTTTGCTTACGGCGATCAAGCCTTCTTCTTGCCGTGCGGAATGACCTTCTTTCCGCAGACTGCTTTGCCTCATCAAAAAGATGAACACCCCACATTAAGTTGTTCTTGTATTTTTTCAGCTTATATTCGCTGTTTGTCACAGCCCAGCCTACTGAATCCGTTCCTATATCAAATCCCCAAAAAATTTTTTCGTCAACCACTTGACAAACCTCCCTTTATGTGTTAATATAGTGTCATAGGATTACTACCCTATAAAATTACACTACGAGTTCAAATAAAAATTCTTTCAAATCGTTGGTTTCATACCTTCATCACGAGTGTCGTGTTCAGGTTCTTGTCTTTGACAGGGACCTTTTTTATTGTTGTTGATCTTTTTGCTCCAAAGCTGATCTTACCCATTTGTAATACTCCCCTCTTATATCTTCAGGTTCATATATCTTCATACTCCTGGGAAATTGTAGCATCCACCCCCATAGAGTCGGACTGATTTGCACAAGCACCGTGGTTTTACAGATATCCCCATTACGACGAA
Organism: Ruminococcus sp. AM43-6; assembly: GCF_003461785.1. Classification (NCBI taxonomy): domain Bacteria; kingdom Bacillati; phylum Bacillota; class Clostridia; order Eubacteriales; family Oscillospiraceae; genus Ruminococcus; species Ruminococcus sp. AM43-6. Next base: position 1,660 of record NZ_QTXU01000048.1, on the reverse strand, counting down.
TTATTATGTCATGCCCAAATTTATCATAGACCACCTCTATAAGTTTAGAAGAAAACTGAAACGTCACCTTTCGTATACTGCCGCCATACATCTTGAAAGACTGTAAACGATATGTGCTAACATTTTTCAGTACCTCAACAGCATTTTGACTTATTGGTTCAGAAACTATCTCAGGATCTTCTATTCTGTCAAGTCTGAATGCTTTTACCTTATTGACATATTCAGGGTCGGCACGATAACATAAAAGATAGTAGTTACCGTCCTCAAATATCAATCCCAATGGTTCTTCTTGATATATAGCTCCGTCATGTGCAAAGACCTTTTCATCATATTCATTAAGGTGAAAATATTGAAAGCGTATTCTCATCTGCTTTTCAATAGCATTTTCAACTATCTCTATATTCTGAAAAATGCTGTCATTCTTATGTTTTACAGTCATAAACTGCACAGTATGACGCTTGAGCAGTTCCGCTCTATATTACAACTCAAGTCTGCCAACTTATCGAGAAGTATTTCCGTTTTATCGGCAGGAATAAAAGCAGCACTCTGAACTGCATCCATAATTATCTTGATTTCCGAAACACTGAAACGGCGTTCATTCACATAATATGTGTTGTCATGCCATGAACGTCCTTTCAGTATCTCATAACCATTTGAACGCAGAGTTTCTATATCACGATATATAGACTTTCTTTCACTTGAGATAATGCACTTAGCAAGCTCATCTATCAGTTGTTGTGTCGTCATCTGATGCTCAGAGTCAGTCATCATATTCAATATTTCCCATATTTTTAAAAGTTTAAGTTTATTTGGTGCATTTGACTCCATTGCTAAGTTCCTTTCATCGTGAAATGTTCATAAAATAAGTATAACATATTTAAAAACTCTAAGTCAATATTTACAAGTACCAATTTTGGAACTTAAAAGAAAAATAAAAAAATGTTTTATTTTGTTAATCATCGTCGATTTATAATATTATGCCATAACAGCACCATTCACTAAAGCCTTTCAAGAATGAACGGTGCTGTTCTTTGCTACCCGTCAAACCTTCCGCATCTACCCCACCGATGTCTAAAGAAGTATAATAAACTTTGGTTTTGTCAATATCACTTGACACATTTTATACGAACAAGAATTATGCAACGAGAAAGATATGATCATAGTAGAGCTTTCTTCGGGCTGCCGGAGGCAGCCCACCGTTGGCGGTGCAGATTCTTCTGTTGGCCCAGTAACTCATATAATATCTCCAGATCATAGTCTTCAACTCTTTCATAGTGTAGTTCTCCGGCTTGTCTTCACGGTTGTAGAACAGCTCTTCTTTCATTCTTGCCCACATACTTTCACAGCGTGCATTGTGCATTATCATGACATCTTCCGTTGGTACTGTTCATGCTTTGAATGATCCCATATTTCTTTACAGCAGCATCCCGGCATCTTTTCTCTGTGCAATGCAAGGGTCGAAAATAAGTTTAATGCATTTAAGGAATACGCCAAGAAGTACAACATTCATTGGGGCTTTGTGCGCGACATTGATAAGGATTTGTACATAAATAATACAATCTACATTGAAGATATGTCAGGAGAATGAGATTAATCAGATGACTAATCCTGTATAATAAAACTTGACACATACAAAACAATCAAAGTATAATAAAAACAA
>NZ_QTXU01000047.1:0-8313 GCF_003461785.1 Ruminococcus sp. AM43-6 | reverse complement strand
CTTTGTTTTTATTATACTTTGATTGTTTTGTATGTGTCAAGTTTTATTATACAGGATTACACCGAGCACGAGGCTCAGATCTCCGCTCTGGAAAATCAGCTTCAATGGTATGACGATCAAGCAAAACAGCATAATAACTGGATCGTTATCGACAAATACATTGACGAAGGAATTACGGGAACGCAGGCTAAGAAAAGACCGTCGTTCCTGCAAATGATCGAGGACGCACGGCAAGGAAAATTCGATCTTATAGTTACAAGAGAGGTATGTCGATTCGCACGAAATACGGTTGACACGCTGACGTTTACTCGTGAGCTAAAGAACTTGGGTATTGAGGTTTACTTTGTTGAGGACAACATCTGGACAATGGACGGTGACGGAGAACTCAGACTTACGCTTATGGCTACTCTTGCACAGGACGAGAGTAGAAAAATTTCTGAGCGAGTTCGTGCGGGACAATATATCAGCCGCGAGAACGGTGTGCTATACGGGAACGGAAATATTCTTGGGTACGACCGAGTCGGCTCCACCTATGTGATCAATCCAGAGCAGGCGGAAACGGTGACGATAATATATGATTACTATCTGCACGGCTACGGAATAAAGAAGATCGTCAACGAGCTATATCGCCTTGAACGCAGGGACTCATCGGGTAACGTCAAGTGGGACGTCTCAAAGGTAAACAGAATACTGAAGAACGCAACCTACAAGGGCTATATCGGGTACAATAAATCAAGTACCAATAACTATCTGGAGCAAAAGAGGAAAAACAATTATGACACCTCAACCTACGTTTATCACAAGGGTGATTTCGAGCCGATCATCAGCGAAGCACAGTGGGACGAGTGTGCACGGATTATGAAATCACGCTGTCAGGTGCTAAAGAACAGTATGGGTAAGGATAAGAAGTTCGGACATAATCCGTCCACTGACCCTTGGCTTAACAAGCTGAAATGCCACTGTGAATCTGGATTTAAAAAGTATAAATGGCGGACGAACAAGAAAGACGGCAAGGAGGTTTATGGTTATTCCTGCTATCGTCGCAGTCAGTCGGTCAGTCCACGTTATCTGTCAAATCACGGGATTGAGGCGGATGGTGTGTGCGATATAAAAGGCATTTGTCAATGGAAACTTGAAATGATGGCGGACAAGATTTTGGGCGAGGTGCTTGCGGACAGATATGAGATCATTGAAAGGGTGCTTGACTTGATCAACAAGCACTGCATGGACGGAACCGATTCGTTGCAGAAAAACGCCTATATTATCAAATCCAAAATTGAAAAACTTGAAGCGAAAATGCGCAAGCTGGTTGATATGTATGCCGAGGGAGATATTGAAAAGGACGAATACCGAACGGTCCGAGCTGATTCAGAAAATGAGCTTGAGTGTTTAAAAGCGGAGCTTAAAAGGAACGACACAGCTGATACGGTCAGCGGAAACTGCATAGACACGGATCGTATTTGCAGAACTCTTGATGAGATACTTTCTGCTGACAACGGTCACATCAACGATGAAATTATTAGCAAATTGGTATCGAGAATTACGCCGGTTGACAATACAAATTTTGAATGGATAATCAATCTCGGCGAGGAGAAAAGTGAAAAAATACGTTGTACGCTCACAGGCAGAAAAAACTCTGCTGAGCTTACGATCGGTGACGGCGAAAGCTGTCACTTTACATACTGGTTGATAAATCTACTTGGTTTAAACGGTGAAATTGTCATAAAAGCTCGTGCAGGTGAGCTGCTGCACAGGCTGCTATTGCACAGAAGAAGTAATTCTTGCAAAGTTTAGGATATCTGAATAGATAACAAAAATTTCACCCCGTGTCTTATGATACGGGGTGTTTTTGTGTGCGAATAAAAAATAATAGAGGTCTGACGTTTGAGCCAGACCTCTATTTTGCTATGGACAATCACTTTTTCTTTATTTTTTTGTAGTCACGCTCTTTGAAACCGACCATGCACCGTAATATTTTGTGCCGTTCACTGTCGTGTAGGAACGGACACGAACGTAATATTTCTTTTTGCCGCTAAGTTTTGAAATTGTGGTCTTGTCGGTTTTGTTGTTTTTTATGGTGACTTTCTTTGCGTTTGTAAACTTGGAGTTAGTCGCATACTGTATCTCATAGCCCGTTGCAGAGCCTTTCTGCGCCCAATCCACGAAAAATGCTTTGGATTTATACGTAAGCTTTTGTATCTCCTGCTTGGCAGGGTTTATGGTAAAGGTCTTTGTGATAACGCCGCCATATTTGCCTTTACCTGTTATCTTGACAATTGCCTTGCCGATTTTTTTGTTGTTTGAGTAGGAAGTTGTGTAATCAGTTCCGTTTTTCAGGGCAGTGCCGTTGTATTTCACAGTAATGTTCTGCGTTATAGCCTTGCCTGTGTATGCCTTGGTGGAAATGCCAGAAACGGAAGCTTTTGTGATATCATATTTTGCGGTCTTTATGCTTTTTATGTCAGACCATGGACCATAATAAGTCTTGCTTCCAACGTTTGTGTAGGAACGGACACGGACGTAGTAGGTCTTATCGGCTGTCAGACCGCTTATTGTCAGTTTATCTGGCTTGTTGGCAGTGAGGTGTTTGGAAGCCGCACCGCTCATGTTTGCGCTGGTGGAATACTGAATGTCATAGCCTGTGGCAGAGCCTTTCTGCGCCCAATCCACAAAGAAGCCTTTGTATCTTGTTTCAAGCTTTTGTATGGTCTGCTTGGCAGGGATAATGTCAAAGCCTGCGGTATAACTGCCGTAATAGTTGCCCATGCCTGAGATAGTGATGTTAGCGTGACCGATTTTAACATTGTTCGTGACTATCACACGATAGTCGATGTTCTGACGGAGAACTTTGCTTCCGTCCTTAACAGTGACTGTCGGAATAATTGCACTGCCTGTGTACTGTGCAGTGCTTGCGTAGAAATAGCCTGATGTTGGAAGCTTTTTTGTGGTGACCTTTACAGTGCAGACGGCAGACCTTCCGTTAGGCAGGGAGGCTGTTATCTTTGCTGTGCCTTTGCCCTTGGCGGTCACAACACCGTCTTTTACTGTGGCAACGGCTGTGTTGGAGCTTTTCCATGTTACCGTCTGAGGAGTGCCTGAGGTCACGCTGGCTTTTAGGGTAATGCTGTCGCCGTATGTGACTTCTTTTGACGTGGAGTCAAGAGTTATCTGTGTATTGTCGTCGCTGATAGGATAGTTTTTCAGATCGGGCAGACTTGAAAGTGTCACTGCATAGTCGCTGTTATAGACCTTTTGCCACATACTTTTCTCGGTATATTTCTCAGAGCTTGATATGCAAAACTCACCGCTCCATGTGCCGAAATACGACCATGCGGTGTTTGTTTCAAAGGCTTTGTCAAGGTCGAAAAGACAGCCGTTTTCTGTAAGGGCAACTATTTTTCCGTTTGGTGAACAGTCTGTGGCTTCAAGATATTTTGAGCTTTGGGCTGAATAATCTCTTGTGCCTGGGTAGATATCCTCTCCGATTATGTCAACATATTCGTCGCCAGGATACCAATTTGCCGCCTGACCATTCCATACCCATATGATATTGTCAAGCTTGTATTCATTCGTGAGCTTGTTATATATTGCCAGCCAAAGCTTTTTGTAGGCTTCCGAGCCATCTGCACCCCACCAGAACCAACCCCCGCTTGCCTCGTGGAGCGGTCTGAACAGTACCGGAACGTCTGCGTCAGAAAGACGTTTGAGTTGTTTGGCGATCTCGTCAACGTCGCTCATAAGAGTGTTGTAGCCCTTAGGGTCTGAGCCGTTCATTATTTTGGTAAGCGAGAACTTTGAGCGGTCAACGTTTTTGGTGTAAAAACCACCCCACCAACGTGGATTTCCGCCGTCTGTACCTGAGAGAAGATATTTGTCAGGGACGTTCCAATGCCAGCAGAATGTTACTATTCCTCCTGCCCGTGAAAACTCGATAGCCTTTTCGACAGCGTCGGAGGTGTCACCATTCTGGACACGGCATGGAGTATAGCGCATAAAGTCAAGACCCAACATAGCAGGGGTCTGACCTGTGGCGGACTTTATAGCTTTGAACTCAGCGCCGTTAAGTCCACCGTCGCAATACTGTCCTGTTATGACCTTTTTGCCGTAAACGTCTTTCATATAGCTGTAAAGGCGCTGTGTGCTTTGTGAAGCGTATGGGTCAACGAGATTTTCAGCGGCAGTGTAGGCATTTGAAGAGCTCATTTTTTCTATGGTTATGTAGTCAAGAGAAAAATATCCCCACGACATTGTTATTTTGACAGTGTTCTGACCCTTTTTGAGATAAATACCATTCACTGTGGACGCTTTATAGGCAGAGCTGTTTGCACTGCTGAAAGTGCCTGCATTTGAGCCGTTTACAGAAAGGTTGTTTATCTTATTCGAGCCTTCTCCGCGGCTGTAAAGCTTTATTTTGTAGTATCCGCTTTCGCTGACTGTAACAGTCTGTGACCATGTGCAGCTTGAGTCTGAAAAACGAACTGACCTAGAGCCTGATGCGGAGCTGTCTGTTTGGATATAGGCAGAGCCACCTAAAGTGCCGTTTTCGGCTTCGTATTTAAGCGTCTGCTGTGCAAAAACAGAAAGCTGAGCCGAGCCTGTGGTGAGCATTGCCACACTTAAAAATGCGGCTGCGACCTTTTTGATATTGAACTTCATAGATGTTTTTTTCCTTGTTATATTATTTACTGATAAAGCTAAGAGCTTAAAAGCATACGTTTATTTTAGCATAATTTTTGTGAATTGTAAACAATATATCAAGGCTAATTATAAGATGATTTGTAAACTTTAATTTTGCTTATTTCATAAGCCAGATCTCGCAGACGTATTCGGTCGTGTATGAAATATCACCATTAGGCTTTTGCTGACTATCACATCTATCATATATTGTGCAGCCGAGATATTTGTAATCCAGCCTTTGTGAATAAACTGTAAGGTCGCCCTCATCATCAATGAAAAGTTCGTTTGAAAAATTCACCTTTTTGGCATATTCAAATATTTCATCATAGCTTTTACAGCAGTTAATTACATAGCTTACCCTTATAAATTCACTGTCTGAGGGAAGTCCAACGTCGCTGAGGTTGCTTTTTAGCTTATCCAATGTTATTCCATAGCAAGTATCGATCTCGCCCTCACTTTCCACATAGAGGACAAGTTCTCATTTTTTACGCTCCCTTGATTTGGTTATTTTAATTCTATCACATTTTCTGTAAATTGTAAATATGTGTGAGACGTTTTGCATGATTTTCTTTTATAAAAGAATGCTCACTGTCTATGCAGGCTTTTATTTGACATTTCGTCATTCATGTGATATAATCATAGTGTGAGCGAGCTATGCGATAGCGTAAACGTTCTAGGTTTATGAGGAAAGTCCGAGCATCATAGAGCAGGATAGCTGATAACGTCAGCCGAGGGTGACCTTAGAGCCAGTGCAACAGAAATATACCGCCAACTTTTGTTGGTAAGGGTGGAAAGGCGGGGTAAAAGCCCACCAGAATGGCGGAGACGTCATTGCTATGTAAACCTTATCCGATGCAACACCAATGGTAGCTTGCAAGTCAATGGCTGCTCGTCAGACTTGGGGCTATAGGTGGCTAGAGCTGTGCGGCGACGTACAGTCCAGATAGATTATCGCACTCGACAAAACTCGGCTTATCGGTTCGGTCACATTTGCTCCGTCAGTTAAACTTTTTTAAGCTTAACTACGGGGCTTGCTTTTTAATAATATATAAATTTGGTCATTTGTTTTGTGCATTATAAATAAATTTCTATAATTCCCCTTGTGATATTACGGAAAATATGTTATAATGATGCTAGACGTATTTATATAAGCAGAGGAGGGCTGTTTGTATGGAAATACCGGCTAAGACCTATAACGAAAAGTTCGAGAGCTTTTTGAAAATACTTGAAAGTGATGACATATTTGATAATGTGTGCAAGAATTTTCTCGAAAGTATTTGCTCTGCACTTTATGTCAATGCGGCTACGGTAACTGTTTCAGGCTATGAAAACTCAGAACCTTTGAGTTATGAATTGATCGCTGATACACATAAATATACTGTATTTGCTTTTGATAAAGAATTTAATAGAAATAGATACAATGCAATGAAAAAAGCACTTATGCAAACTGGTATCCACGTTGCGGATAAGGCTCACCCGAATGGAGATAATGAGGAAATAACCCTGCGTGGAGCGGTGTATCCTTGTTCACTCACTTGTGCTGTCAAGGACGCAAATAAGTATGTTGCATATTTCAATCTTTTGTCCTCTGATCCTGAGAGAGTATGGTCACCTGAGGAGATACAGCTAGCCTCACGTCTGACATACATACTTTCTGGTATGCTCCATACCAGGAGAGCGGCTGAACATGCTGAAAGCACTACTCGTACGCTTACTGACGTTATGGATAATATGAATTCCTATGTGCTTGCAGTGGTACAGGACAGCGGTGAGATAGTTTTTGCCAGCAAGATTTTTGAACAGTATTATGGAAAACTGGTTGGCAAAAAGGAAAGTGACGTTTTCAGCAAGACTTGGTGTGAGCTTCCTGCTCACAAGGAAGGAATGCTTTTTGGAGGAGATTATTATTCCGAGATCATGGACAAATGGTTCAATGTGTCGGAAAAGTTCATAAAATGGCATGATGGCAGGACTATCAGACTTTGCACACTTAATGATATCTCAGAAAAGATAAATTATGAGAGGGTCATCGAAAAGCAGGTCTTTTACGATAATCTCACAGGTCTTCCTAACAGACTAAGTCTTGATAAGAGTATACAGGGCATTATTGAAAGCGATGAGATCAGCACTGTTATGCTCATTGACCTTGATAATTTCAAGAACATAAATGACAGCTATGGTCATAATAATGGTGACCGGCTTCTCAAAGAGATAGGTAAATTCTTTGAGAATTTTGCCTGGAAGAATAAAAAGCTGAGCGTTTTTAGATTTGGCAGCGATGAGTTCGTTGTGCTTCTGAGAGATCAGGATCAGGCTGAGATCGACGAGATATGCAAGATCATACATGATAAGTTCAACACAGAGTGGCAGATAGCTAACAGCAGTTGCTATTGCACTTGTTCAATGGGCGTGGCGAAGTTTCCAAAGCCCGATGATACTGTAAATACGGTACTTAAAAGAATCGACCTTGCCATTTCATATGCTAAAAAGCAGGGCAAGAATTGTACTATAAATTATAATGAAACTATCGGCAGGATACTTTCAAGGCAGATCGAACTTGAAAGGCTCATGCACAAGGATATCACAAACGGCTTTGCACATTTCACGGCGTACTATCAGCCTATATTCAGCAGCTCCGAAAAGAAGCTTGTGGGCTGTGAAGCGCTTATGAGGTGGAATCCACCTGAGTTTGGTCAGGTTTCCCCTGCCGAATTTATCCCTATGGCGGAAAGACTTGGCTATATCAATCTCTTGGGCGAGAACATGATAAGGATCGCAGGCAGACAGTGCAAAAAGTGGGCTGATGCAGGGCTTGATTTGAGAATGAACATCAATCTGTCTGTAGGTCAGATAATTGAGCCTGATTTCCTTGACAAGATAGACACACTTTTTGACGAAACAGGCGCACCCCCTGAGAAGATATGTTTTGAGGTCACGGAAAGTCTTGCTATCCATGATATGGAAAAGATGAAGGAGCTTTTGAAGCATATAACAGACAAGGGCGTGAAGATAGCACTGGACGATTTCGGAACGGGATATTCTTCGCTTAACTGCATCAAGGAGATGCCGCTGAATACCATTAAAATAGACAAGTCGTTTATTGATGATATTGCAAAAAATCCTGACACTGCGGTGTTTGTTAAAATGATAGTTAATCTTTCTCACGACCTTCATATAGCAGTTTGTGCAGAGGGCGTTGAGGAACAGGTGCAGTTCGATATCCTGAGAGATCTGGAAACTGACGTTATACAAGGCTATTATTTCGGCAGACCTATGCCGTCAGACAAGTTTGAGGAGAAGTTCCTTAGCGAGAAACTCCAGTCAGTAAAGTAAGTCGCCAAAAAAAGAAAGTTCGACCGTCGGGCGTAATACTCGGCGGTCTTATAAATAATCCTGTATAATAAAACTTGACACATACAAAACAATCAAAGTATAATAAAAACAAAGGAGTGTGTCATCAATGGTAACAGGAAAACAATATGATGAAGAGTTTAAAAAGCAGGCAATAAAGCTCGCAAAGGAGATTGGCACCAAGGCAGCAGATGAGCTGTGCATCCCCAAAGGGACGCTGGGGACGTGGGTGCAAAAGGCGCGGATCGGGGAAATAGACACAGGTGCAGGCTCACGTACACCGGG
>NZ_QTXU01000046.1:0-9159 GCF_003461785.1 Ruminococcus sp. AM43-6 | reverse complement strand
TTGTCTATCTCTCTTTTCTTTTTTCTTAATTTTGTCCAATATCTATTGTAGCACTACACTTTTATTGTTTAATTTTTGTTTTTACCCCTTGCAAAAAAGCCGCATATAGTGTATAATAAATATTATATTGCTTGACGTTCACTAGGCGACAGGCGGCCGTATTAACTAAGATACAGGCAATTTGATTTAACAGAAATGAGGCTTTTATATGTGCGGTTTTGTTGGATTTACAAATAAAATCAATGACGCTTCCATAGTTCTTGGAAAAATGATGGATAGAATAAAACATAGAGGTCCTGACTCTGACGGAAAATATGTTGACGAGCAGATCGCAATGGGTTTCCGCCGACTTTCGATCATCGACCTTTCAGATCAAGGTAGCCAGCCTATCTTTAATGAAGATAAGTCGTTGGTACTTACATTCAACGGTGAGATATACAACTACAAGGATCTCCGTGAGGAGCTTGTAGCGTCTGGTCACAAGTTCTATACACAGACCGACTCAGAGGTGCTTATCCACGGCTATGAGCAGTGGGGCGAGGATATGCTCGACAAGCTGAGAGGTATGTTTGCATTCGTTATCTTCAACAAGAACACAAACGAGGTTTTCGGTGCAAGAGATTTCTTCGGTATCAAGCCTCTTTACTACGCAAAAATGGGCGAAACTCTTATGTGGGGTTCTGAGATAAAGAGTTTTCTTGACCACCCTCATTTTAAGAAGGAGCTTAACACAGACGTTCTTGAAACTTATCTCACATTCCAGTATTCTCCTACAACAGAAACTTTCTTCAAAAATGTTTACAAGCTCCCTGCCGCTCACTGCTTTACATACAAGAACGGCGAGATGAGCGTAAGAAGATATTGGGAAGTTAAATTCCACGCTGACAATGGTCCTTCTCTTGAAGATTGGGTGAATAGGATATCCGACACTTTCAAGAACTCTGTTGAGGTACACAAGTTCGCTGACGTTGAGGTAGGTTCTTTCCTTTCAAGTGGTGTTGACTCAAGCTATGTTGCCGCTGTTGCCAACGTTGACAAGACCTTTACTGTAGGCTTTGGTGAGGACGAAAAGTACAACGAGATAGGTTATGCTAAGGAATTTTCAAAGTATATCCACAAGGAGAATTTCTCCAAGGTCATTTCTCCTGAGGAATACTGGAACAGCCTTTCAAAAATACAGTATCACATGGACGAACCTCTCGCAGACCCTGCGGCTGTGGCTCTGTTCTTCGTATGTCAAATAGCTTCTGAAAAGGTCAAGGCAGTGCTTTCAGGCGAGGGTGCAGACGAAATATTCGGTGGATACAACATCTATCACAACCCTGCTGATATGGCAAGCTACTTCAAGATACCAAGACCTATCAGAAAGGCTGTTGGTGCAGTTGCTGAGAAACTGCCTCACAAGCACGGCATAAACTATCTTATAAGAGGTTCTAAGGACCTTGACGAGAGATTTATTGGTAACGCATACATCTTCTCTGAGAAAGAGCGCAAGGACATTCTGAGCATAAAAACAAGCGCTCCTGACGCTATGGCTATCACAAAGCCTTTCTACGATAAGGTAAGAGATCAGGATCAGGTAACGCAGATGCAGTACATTGATCTGCACCTTTGGATGACAGGTGATATTCTTCTTAAGGCGGATAAAATGAGCATGGCTCACTCCCTAGAGCTTCGTGTACCGTTCCTTGACAGAAAGGTTATGGAGCTTGCAGAGCAGATACCTGTAAAGGACAGAGTTACTGAAACTGAAACGAAGTATGCAATGCGTCTTGCTGCACTTCAGGCTTGCCCTCCACAGACAGCTAAGAAAAAGAAGCTCGGCTTCCCTGTTCCTATCAGGGTATGGCTAAAAGAAGATAAGTATTATAATATAGTAAAGGATAAGTTTACTTCTCCTCAGTCGGCACAGTTCTTCCACACAGATAAGCTTGTACAGCTTCTTGACGATCATCGTGCAGGCAAGTATGATTATTCTAGAAAGATCTGGACAGTGTTCTCATTCCTTGTTTGGTATGATGTTTATTTCAGTGACAACGTATAATTACACAAATAGTAAAAGCGGTTACCTCCAGTGGGTTACCGCTTTTACTGTAAATTTTTTTATATAACTATCTTTTAGAAATACTTTTTTCTTTATGTAGTAGCATCAATATGTATATATTAGAGTACAGCTAATAAAATATGGTACGGTCAATGTAAAATCATTGAAGATTAAAGTTAAAAAAGCAAAAATATTGTGTCTTAGCTATTGTAAATTTTAAAATAATATGTTATAATAAATCTTAAATAAATGAGAGGAACAGGGGGTATCATATGACAATTGCTACACTCAAAATAGTTTTTTGGGCTTTAGCTTTCGTGTTCTTTGTTGTATGCGAGGTCGCAACAGGAACGGCACTTGTGTCTATATGGCTTGCTATAGCAGCGCTTATTGCGATGTTTTGTGCCATAGCTAAGCTTTCTTTCCTTACACAGTGCATCGTATTCGTCGTAAGCTCAATCATACTTCTTTTGCTTACAAGACCTGTGGTCAAGAAGCTCCAGAACAAGACAGTTGCAACAAATTACGAGCTTGATGTGGGAAAAACTGCAATAGTTATTGAGCCTATAGATAACTCTGTGAACAAAGGCAGGGTCACTCTTGAGGGCACAGATTGGGCAGCAAGAACTGAGGACGGCTCAAAGATCTCAGAGGGCACACCAGTGAAGGTCGTGCGTATTGACGGTGCAAAGCTGATAGTTTCAGAAGAAAAGTAACAGCTTACATAAACTTATTTTTTTAGGAGGCATATAATGGAACCTGGAATTTATATCGTACTTGCTATCATCGTATTGCTTATAATCATTGTTATCAGCAACATCAAGATAGTACCGCAGGCATATGTATTTGTAGTTGAAAGACTTGGAGCTTTTCATGCGGCATGGGGAACGGGACTTCACGTAAAAGTACCTTTTATCGACCGAGTTGCAAAAAGAGTATCTATCAAAGAGCAGGTAGTTGACTTCAAGCCACAGTCAGTTATCACAAAGGATAACGTAACAATGCAGATAGACACTGTTGTGTTCTTCCAGATAACAAACGCAATGCAGTTCACATACGGCGTTGAAAGACCTATCTCAGCTATTGAAAATCTGACGGCAACAACACTCAGAAACATTGTTGGTGACCTTGATCTTGAGGCTACGCTCACTTCCCGTGACATTATCAACACAAGGATCACAGCAATTCTTGATGAAGCCACAGATAGATGGGGCATCAAGGTGCAGAGAGTTGAGCTTAAGAATATTCTTCCGCCAAGAGAAATTCAGGACGCAATGGAAAAGCAGATGAAAGCTGACCGTGAAAGACGTGAAAAGGTCATTCAGGCAGAGGCTGAGAAGAAATCTCAGGTACTTGTTGCAGAGGGTGAGAAAGAATCTAAGATACTCAGAGCACAGGCAGACAAGGAGTCACAGATACTTGCAGCCGAAGCTGAGAAGCAGTCTATGATACTTCGTGCAGACGCTGTAAAGGAGCAGAAGATACTTGAGGCAGAAGGTGAAGCGCAGGCTATCGACATGGTACAGAAGGCGATTGCTGAGAGTATCGTCAAGCTGAATGCTGCTAACCCTAACGAGCAGGTAATCCAGCTCAAGAGCCTTGAAGCATTTGCTAAGGCAGCAGACGGCAAGGCTACAAAGATCATTATACCAAGTGAGATACAGGGTATTGCAGGTCTTGCAACAGGACTTAAAGAAGTCATGACAGACGTTAAGAAGCCACAGTAAAACGCATATAGTTAATCCCCTTCAAGGCAAATGCTTTGGAGGGGATTTTTTTACATTGAAAAGCGAGCAGGACACTGAGATAAATTCAATGCCCTCCCAATATCATTAAGCTAAAAAAATCAAGAAATAAAATAACTATGATACATTCGCATGAATACGTTAGCTATCGGCTCTAAAAATGCTCCGCCAGCAAGAAAAATTGTATGCGTTATTATACTTGATATACTTATTTTTCCATAGTCCCAACTAAAAATAGATATTTAAGTCTTCTATTTTCGTTTTCATTAACATCGGGAATAATATTTGTAATATTCACCATTATTTTATGATAAATATTAATCATACGGCATTTATTAAATGCAATTAAATATCCACGTTCAAGATCTGGTTTATTAAATTCTGAACAAAATAAAATTGTATTGCCATGATAAAAAATGTCAATTTTATTTGTAGACAAAGTAATAACAGAAATTTTATCGAATACGTTTTTTTCAAACGAAATTGTTTTTTCTCCAAAATTTTCTGCAATCACCTGTCTAGCCAAATCTATATTCCCGTGTGCAATTTCTTTTTTTATAAATTCTTCTATCTCAATATCATTATCAGTTTTTTTTATTTGATGACGTGAAAGAAACAGGAAAAGAGCAATTGCTGCGAAATCAGCATTAACACTTTCATATATAATCTCGTGACTGTTTCGCTCTATTTTCAAAACAGCAAAATGCCCACAATTCCTCTCTAATATTTCGTAATATATTTCCGGGGCGCCACCATCAACATCGCAGACAACAGAATTATTATAAGATTTCAAACATATATTTCTTACATTAGCCAAACAAATATTATGAGATATTTGAATTTTATAATACAAGTCATTAAATGTACTGATTATATCATTCAAAAACTATCTCTCCCTTCAACACTTTAAAATCGACCAACATACTCCCCCATATGTTCCGTAGCATTCGCATTAGTTCACACTACATTTGTCTCGGTATTAGGATTTATATAAATTTCTTTTAAATAATCATCGGGAATACGCAAATCCAGTTCTTTTTTAAGTTCATGAAAATATTTTTTCCATTGAATTGAAATTTTTTCCCACCAACCATCAATTGAGGTTTTAATAAGTATAGCCTCATTATTATCACCCCAATCATAACATATGCAGCATCCGCAAGCACCTTGACCATAATTAAAACGCATATCAAAATAGTCACAATACTTGAATCCCAGACTAAATTCTTCATGTCCATTGCCGTAAAAAGCGTCTATCAAATTAAAATTCGAAACTAAACTACCAAAATATTTTTTCATTTCAGTTTCAACAGCTTGGGCTTTTATTTCTGCTTGATTTTCATTCATTATAAAAACCCCTTTGCTTTTAAAAATTTCTTGGGAATCTGCTTTTTTACATCTGTCATTATACATTTTATCAAACTGTCACAAAGCTTATCAAAGTCGGTATTAAGCGATGACGAAAATAGCATTTTCTTTTCACTGCGATTTGTTATGATAAAAAAATATAAGTTGTTATCTCTAATTTCAACCTCAAATGGATAATAATCATAAACAATAGAAGACATTTTATTGTCATAAAAAGAAACTGTATCTATTAATTCATTGTTATTGCCACATGCTCTTTGAGATAAAAATACATCTGCAATTTTATCTAGGAATTCATAGTTAGTAGGTTGCATACCAAAAATCTCCTTCTGAGAATAATTTGGGTTCTTCTGTTTTCTCTTTTTTTATGTTCAATGCTTTGCTCTTGAACATTATTCTGAATAATAGATTTAGGATTACTATCCCAAATGCCTTTAAGCTCGATTGTATAGAAACGACGCAGGAATACTTGCGTCCTTCAAGGAGTTTCTGTGCAAGATAACGGAAAATTGGCAAGTTAGACGTACACAAAGCCGTTAGGCGGTAGTTGTGCGGTGTCACCATAAAGATCTGAATTACAAATTGATTACCAAGGTCTTAAACTTTGAATTCGTTTAACAAAAGTTCCGTCGTCAGGTGAAAACACAAATCTGAATCCGTTGAAATCATTTACAATTAATTCACCATCAATATAATTAATCATTACATACGGCGAAATAAACTTATATTCCGGACATACCCTTTCTTTATTCTGAATTCGCCAGATAACATTCCCTTCCATATCAACGGCATATACGTTGTCGATTTCATCAGATTTTACAGACGCATCCAGTTCATTTAATTGTACAATTATCCTATCATCAAATAAAACAAAAGAATAAATGTTATGTTCAAAATAAACGGCAGAGTTATTAAAATATAGATTATTCTGATTAATTTCTACTATAAAATCTTTATCTAAGTCTGATCTTTGAAAAGGCTTATTATTTTTTTCAATAATGTTACCTGCCATATCAACAGCATATAAATCTCCGATTTCTAGCTGTACAATTATCTTTTGTTTCAAAATTATTACAGACTTAACATTATAATCAAAGCAAACATCATAACTATTTATATGAATCCATTTTTCAGATATTATCATTCTTAATACCATACTATATTCCTCATTATGATAACAATCTTTCATTGTAAAACTCTCCTATTTCTTGCCTCATAAGATCAAATTGAACACCTCCACCATTTCCCCATTCGGATATTCCGTTTGCGATTCCAAATCTGATTCTTGAACCTTTTGGCAACTTTACATCACAAATATATTTAGGAACATTTTGCAAAGCAAATCTATTTTTTATTTCTATTGGAGAAAGTTCTTTAATCTCATTGTAATTCATAATCCAACCGCCGTATTTACCAGATATTTCACCATCATACACTCTAACAAACGTGGTATTTTCAGTTAATTCGATAGTTGTTACATTAGTTCCCGGCTTATAAGGGGGATTTGTATATCCATTTTGTTTTAAAATTTCATTTACGTTTTCAGCTGAATTAAAATCAATTACATCAGAGCATGCCCAAGAAGGAATATCATCATATTTTGACATCAAAACAAAAAAAATCATCATCCTGTTTAGAAGCAGTTTTTATGAACGATTCAGCTGCATCATCGTCAAGATTCTTAACCGCCCTTACAAGATCATCGCCGCCCCAAATCTTGCGACCGCCGGTATGGTTTGTTTTGTTATGTATGTCCTGATCTACAAAATGATCATATTAGTCCGGCGTATTTTAAATCATTATAAATAAGGTTCACCTGTCTTTTAGTAAAATTCCCCCTTAATTGATCTTGAAAATCATCTATCTCAAAAAAAGGAATACCGGTATAATCACTATTTTCAAACAGATCAGATTTAATTGTGTCATAAAAAAGCTTTTTATCCTCGGTTTTACATTTGACCGAAATTCCCCAAAAACCCTGACAACCCTCACAAGCAATCATAAACGCACGCTCATCATTTTTGCTTTTGTGAAAAATAAATTTCTCATCACCTTTAAAATAATGATTTGGAAAAGACTTGCGTTTTTCTTTTCTGTCAAAAACAAAACCCATGGTTTTACAAAGTGCATTCGTTATCGGTTCAACAAATTTCTCCGCAACTGCAAAAGAATAAGCAGACATATCTTCATATGGCTCTAAATAATCATTCATAAGTGCTATCCTTTCTATTATTTCCAATACACATTAACAACTATTCCGGGGTATGCTCTATTGAATTGTTTAATAACGCTTCGGCAGCTTGAGCAAGGTTCAAGTTCAGTAAATATATTGATAGCTCCGGTTGAAGAAACTTTAGACCAAGTAACTGTTCTAGCACCAAGCTTTCAAGATAAGAAGAAACATACCCCGAAGCGAAGCGATAAGTATTTAGGTGTTATCGTCATCCGAATAAGATTTTTCTATTGTATTTAAAAAATATAAAATTTTCCGCCTTTACATTTACAAGCTTGAGGTAAAACTGATTTTAAATTTTCTATTCTTTCACTCATATATTTAAGATCTATTCCCGATAAATTCTCAGTAGCCCAAGCCCCTAATGCATTTAATTCTGACATAATAATATTTAAATCGCCCACATCAAAATCGCATCCATCTTTAAACAGTTTAACTTTGGATTCACATATTGCCTTAACCCAATAACGTTGATAGAAAACCTCAGATGATATATTTTCACTGAAAATAAGTTCAGTGTTTTTATCATTAATATCTCCACTATATCGATATAAACCAACAGACACTACTATCAACCTCCATAGACAGCTGAAAAATTATAATCTGGATAAAGAATTCTAAGTTGTTCCAGACAATCCTCAACGGCTATTCTCAATTCAGGTGTATCTGCATTAATTCTAAATACGTAACTCCTGACATCTTTTAACTCACTAGATAAAAAACTATATTCTTCACCATCAATATAAACGCTAAATTCATTCTGAGAAAGTGCCTTTATTCTATTCTCACCTTATTTTAAGATTTGCTTATTTGCCCATTGAGTTTCAGTTTGTGGAACATCTGGATTTTTTATATATAATCCTCTCGCATTTTTATCTTCGTATATCACTTTCGTAGCAAAATCTATCTCATCAATTTCTGTATTAATAATGCCATGAATTTCAACCTCGTTAAAATTTATTCCACCTTTTTTATTGACAAGACTAATCAAATCATCTGTAAATCTATCACAATTTTCAAATAACTTGAAGAACTCTCTGTCTTGCTTAGAAGCAATCCCCATAAACCTTTCTAATGCCGCATCATCAAGCTTCGCCAAAGCCCCGACGAGATTATTCCCGCCCTTAACAGCAACTTTAACGCCATCATCACCATAGTCTCTTAT
This sequence comes from Ruminococcus sp. AM43-6, assembly GCF_003461785.1. Lineage (NCBI taxonomy): Bacteria > Bacillati > Bacillota > Clostridia > Eubacteriales > Oscillospiraceae > Ruminococcus > Ruminococcus sp. AM43-6. Next base: position 604 of record NZ_QTXU01000046.1, on the reverse strand, counting down.
CAAAGCTGCAACAGCGTCTTTATCCAAAATCTTATTTATCGCAACAATTGCTTCATCATCATACTTAGAAAGAATAGCAACAATATCAGAAGCTTGACCGGATTTGAATATTGAGTCAAGCAACTCAGGAGATATCTTTTTGGAAACCTCATATCCGCATACCTTTGCAACCTCTTCTTTAGCGTATTGCTTTAAGAGATATCTCTGATAAAGTTCGCTTGACGCAATAACCTTATTATTTAACTCCCATACTGCGCCTGAAATACGTCGTTCCGATAAGGCTGAGGAGATTTCCTATATACTTATCGTTGTAGACGTTGCTTTTGTTTACCTTTTCCTGCTCCTCGTCGGTAAACGACATTTTTTTCATACGCTGTCAGAAGCGACTGTGCAGAAATATTTTGATTATCAGTAGATATACAGTTTACGGAACCTACAAGAATTTCCTTGGTATCATAAATATTTTTAACTTGTTCTTTAATTGTACCACAAATATACGGCAATTTCAAGGGAATTTTTGATATATTCCTCTGAGCGATCATCTCCTTTGGTATGATATTAGCATAGTCCAAACTGCTGACTACAGTGGTGACAGGCTATGCTT
>NZ_QTXU01000045.1:0-10945 GCF_003461785.1 Ruminococcus sp. AM43-6 | reverse complement strand
CCAGGCTTCTTTGCCTTGCCATCATATGCGTAGGTCGAAGTGGAAAGTGTCACGCTTGCATTTGAAATGCTAATTCTTGAAAGTGCAGGGATCTCAGCCGTTTCAAGAACTTTCTTGCAGACTGTACATTCCTTGTGTTTTGAGCCTTTAACTCCGATAGAAGCCGCCTTGTCAGTTATCCAACCGCTTGACTTGTGACCTGTGGCATTTATCACTGTCTGAACCTTGATAACAGTATTGCAAACTGAGCAATGTGAGCCGTCTGTTTTGCCTGCGGTGGTGCAAGTAGCAGGGTAGCCCTTGTCGGTAACTGCGGTGTGACCCTTTGCAGGAAGCTTTTCTGTAACTGTCGCATTGCACTTTGTGCAAGTCTTTGTTTTTGTACCCTCTGATGTACAGGTCGGTTGTTTTGTTACAACAGAATTTCCGTAGCTGTGACCTGTTGCTTTTGTTGTGTTGTTCTTGTATGAAGTACCGCAAACAGAACACTTGTGGAGAGTATAGCCGTCAGCAGTGCAAGTAGGTGCAACAACTGTGTCAGCATATTTGTGTGAAGTCTTTGGTATAGTTTCTGTAACTGTCGCATTGCACTTTGTGCAAGTCTTTGTTTTTGTACCCTCTGATGTGCAAGTCGGCTGTTTTGTTACAACAGAATTTCCGTAGCTGTGACCTGTTGCTTTTGTTGTGTTGTCCTTGTATGAAGTACCGCAAACTGAACACTTGTGGAGAGTGTAGCCGTCAGTAGTGCAAGTAGGTGCAACAACTGTATCAGCATATTTGTGTGAAGTCTTTGGTATAGTTTCTGTAACTGTCGCATTGCACTTTGTGCAAGTCTTTATAGCAGTACCCTCTGATGTGCAAGTCGGCTGTTTTGTTACAACAGAATTTCCGTAGCTGTGACCTGTTGCTTTTGTTGTGTTGTCCTTATATGAAGTACCGCAAACAGAACACTTGTGGAGAGTGTAGCCGCCAGCAGTGCAAGTAGGCGCAACAACTGTGGTTGTGTAGCTGTGGGAAAGCTTTGCAATTGTTTCTGTTACTGTTGCTCCGCACTGTGTACAAGTTTTTGTTTTTGTACCTTCTGATGTGCAGGTCGGCTGTTTTGTGATAACAGCACTGCCATATGTGTGGCTCGTGCATCCGCAGGTGAGTTTGTATGTCTTTGCTACAGACGGATTGTATGTAGGATAAATTTTTACAGTGAGTGAACCGCCGTTTTTGAATGTGATACGTCTTATATCATTAGCATAGTTTTCAAGCTTATTTACACTTACCATACTGCGATCAGAAAATTCAACTGTGTAGTCTGTATCGTCATAAAGCCAGAAATCAATGCTGTCGCCCGCACTGAACTGAGTTTTGCTCAATACGCTTGAAAAGGACGTATTCGAAAGGTCTGTGCGCCAATAAACAGTGGTAGAAGTCGGAACTGTGAACTTATTCACATAACCGCAAGACTTGCAGGTCTGTGTTACAGTGCCGTCAGTTTTTGATGCGTACTTTGTTTCGTAGTCATGACCTGTTTTGACATCAAACGTCTTTATATCGCCAAGATTTGAAAGGTTCAGGGAGTTGAAGGTCACGTTATTTTTATCGTAAACATACCATACTGCTCTGCCGTTTTTGATAACAGGCTGGCAATCTGAAAGGCTTCCCTCAAAGGTGTGTATACTGCCGTTTACCGTGCCGTCAGAGTTTAGCTTCACACAGCTTACCTTTGTATCTCTGGCCCACAACAGCAAAAAGCTGTTATCATTTATCTTCACAAGCTGTGGGGCAGAAGCTGAGTCTGTACCCTCTGCATAAGAAGTTATCTTATTGAGCTTGTTTATGGAAAGGTCCTTTGAAACAGCGGAAACATAGACGTTTCGTGTTTTTGACGTATTGATATAGTCAAGGTCAACTGTACTCTGTGCCACGATATAGCTTGATGATGACACATCAAAGCCGCCTATAGCCGCACCTGTATAGTTATAGTGACCGGAGGTATATTCAGGGTATGTTACAACGTCGATATTGCTGACCTGTTCAAAATAGCTTGGGAAGAATTTGCCTGTAGTAAAATCAGAATTATACTTCACCAGAACGGCAGAACGTGGATGAGCGTCACCATGGTCGAGGGCGACTATATGGTTGCCGTCAGTTTTTATAAACTGATTGAAGGAGTGGCTAACATAGCCATAATCAACGTTCATGACGCCGGTATATGAATCAGTGATAGTCATTGACGGCATATCAACTTCAATGGTAACGTTAGACTGATGATTATTGCCGTCGCTTGACTTATACATCTCGTGGCAGGTTCTGACAAGCAGGTGGTCACCGCTGTGGGTCATTCTTGCCGAGCCTGCATCGAATGGAACTGTAGTGTTAGCTCCATACAGACCGCAGGACTTTATTTTGTTCCAATTCTTGTCATACTTTGTGATACGGAAAACCTCGAGGGAGTCGTTTTGTTTCGGATTTTCCTGACCGCTAAGGACATAATAATTATTGCCGGAGTCATAGAAAGCACCAAAGATAGGCAGCTCGTTGTCGATAAGCTTAGTGCTGAGCGGTTCAAAATCAGAGCTGTAATATTCCACAAGGAGCTTGCCCTCGATAGCGCCTGACTGAACACGCATATAATTGCCGTTGTCGCACACTGTCAGGTAAGATTTCACTGTGTCAGACCATTGCACATAGTCCTGATCATTCACATTAGAGCCTGAATACGCAACACATTGCGCCACGGCAAAGGCACTGAACGATCCAGCAGACACAGCAGTAGAAACAGCCATTGCGCCAGACAGGACAATGCTCAACATTCTTTTCTTCATATTCATCGATTTCATCACCTCATACAAAAACTTTTAAACGAGAACACCTTTATATATATAATATCACAACGCAAGGCGTATGTCAATGAAAATAAGTTACAATGAGAATGATTTCAATAAATTCGTCATACGCCAAAGGTCAACGCAGTAAAAAAAGCAAAGAGGATACAAAACAGAAAAAAACGCCTTGACAAGGTTTGATGGGTGTGATATAATATTACAGTGGTATTTCGAGGTGTGGCTCAGTTTGGTAGAGCGCTGCGTTCGGGACGCAGAGGCCGTGGGTTCAAGTCCCGTCACCTCGACCAGTCACTCGCCGTGACGGGCATTGTCCGTCATGGCTTTTTTTATTATCAGAACTTAACGCCGCAGGGAGAGTTTTTGTATTACCTAAACAAGTAGGGTTATGCTTTGAGGAACCGAAAAGCGTAACTCTTTTTATTTTGGTCGAAACGCAGGCTTGAACCCACTGTTCAACGTCCCGTCACCTCGACCAGTCACTCGCCGTGACTGGCATTGTCCGTCATGGCTTTTTTTATTATCAGAACTTAACGCCGCAGGGAGAGTTTTTGTATTACCTAAACAAGTAGGGTTATGCTTTGAGGAACCGAAAAGCGTAACTCTTTTTATTTTGGTCGAAACGCAGGCTTGAACCCACTGTTCAACGTCCTGTCACCTTGACCAGTCACTCGCCGTGACGGGCATCGTCCGTCATGGCTTTTTTATTATCAGAACTTAACGCCGCAGGGGGAGTTTTGGTATTACCTAAACAAGTAGGGTTATGCTTTGAGGAACCGAAAAGCGTAACTCTTTTTTTGTATGTTCCACATAGCAAACGTGCCTTATGACTAGCATTAAGGCACTTTATCGATTCAATCTTTCCCCAACCTCTCCGAAATCTCCAGCACAAGCTTCTGATCCTTCTCAGAAAGCCTCGATACGCTGTCAACTATTTTCTGCGTTAGTGCAGGATTTTTGCTGCCATCGTCGAAAAACTGCTGATGATAAAGATATAGAGCAGATAAAACGAACCATGCTTGAACGTGTCGAAAGTATCGAGCCTAGAATAAGAGATTATGCAGAAGAATGGCATATCAACATATTCAGACAAAAAGATCTCCGTTGGAGATATAAGAAAAACTCAGCTTATCACTACATATGGTGTTGGCGCTATAGTTGACTTTAAGAACGATACTGTTGTTATCGCTTCTACCGACGATTGGGACTATTCCCCTAATGACGCTGATGAGGTAGAAAATCGAAAAATATTCATCTTTTTAAGGAGCTTCATCAGCTTTTTGGCTTCTTCTTTTGTGATATGAGTTGTTACACCTTTAGATATCACGCCGTCTTTATCCAACAGCTTTATGCTGCTAAGCGTTTGTAAATATCCGCACCACATTGCATACAGCGCTCTGATTTTCACTTGTGCTACTTCTTCTTTCCCCAAAAACAAATCAAACAGAATATCCACCACGTCTTTTACAAGAATGAATATCACCGCCGCCACCTGTCCCCCAAGAGAGCGGCGGTATCTACACCACGCTACTTTTCAGTAAGATATTCATTTCTGTCAAACAACTGCTCAATTGAAAGATTTTTAAACCTCGGAATGTTGTATCCAAACGGCGAGTTGAGAGCCTTTACAAAGTCTTTCGTATAGCCGTGATTTTTTAAAAGATCGTCCTCATACTTTATTTTATCTTCTTGCTTTGTGTCATTTTCCCTTTTCGTGATACAGCGCTGCATAACATAATGATAAATGGAGAAGTAAGAATCCACTGTACGAATATCTCCTATGTATTCTTTCAGTTCACGAACTACAGTAAGATGAGCAATACAGTTGCGGTATTTTCTTGTCATGCTGCTGTCTGCATTATTGATATCAACTTCAACGCACTTGCGCAGCCGCTCGTTCTTTTTCAAGAACAAATTCGGCGACTTATCACAAAGTTCACAAAGCGTCTGTGAAAGTATCCTGTAGTCATTTTTCAAGTTCTTTGAAGCCAACTCAGGAATTATTTCCTTATACAGCCCAAAATCACGTTCAAGGCAGTGTATCGCAATAACATACCTTGCATTGACATTCACAAGATTTTTCACCAGCAGATACATGACCGTAAGATAAAGCCCGATAACAGCCTTTGCCCTCTCCTTAGCCACGTTTTCTCTGCCCTTTGCCTGCTGTTTCACATTTTTGAAATCATCAAATCTGATGTTCTTTATCATTCTCGCAAGCTCACTGCGCTTTGCTTCCAAAGAGCTGTTCATGTCAGGAAATTCCACACAACTCTTGTAATAACGTTCTATCTGCGTGTCAGGGATACCCCCAAGAACAAACATGACAACTTTCTCATTCTTAGCCACTTCTCTTATCTTCTGAGCGTTCGCATACTTGATAAGGTATACAAACCGAGATGACTCGATAACATTGTTTGTTATGAAATTTCTCAGACCATGTATGCCCTTGCCTTTTTCTTTAAGCTTTAAAATCTCGCTTATCCTATCGTCCGTGATCTTGTCGTCTATACCGAGTATAGTCAGTGCGTCACGGAACATCGTAAGCTTCGCCGAAGCCGCAGGCTTTCTCATGGAAGCAATGTTCTTTACGATAAAAAGCTCGTTGGTTATCCTCTGGCTGTCATTAAACAGCTTGTAGCCCGCCGTAAGCTCACACTCAACATCAACAGCAGAGCTTTTCATTATCTTCAAAAACTCCTTGATGTTATCAAACTTGCTGATAAGCGTTGTAAGAAGATCGTTTATCTCCTTGCCGTCAAGAAAATATGTGAGCATATATATCATTTTGGAGAAATACAAAAGGTCAGACGCATTCTTCTTTTCACTGTCAAGGATTTTCTCATCAAAATCCATGTCAGCCTTGCCAAGCTCCTTGATAACGTCACCGTTCATGTGGTCGGCGATATTTTCAAAATCATTCCTGAATTTGCCCCAAAGCTTTGCCGCTTCATCAGCATATATCCCCTCTTTTTCATCATCGGTCATTGAAAAACGCAGTTTGCGCACAAGAGATTCGCCTGCGGCAATGTCATTTCTGTAGTAGTTGCAGAAAAGCAGGAAATCCATAAGCTTGTACATCTTTGAGCGCACAGAGTCATATTGCTTGTCCTTAAATCTGAAGCCGTATTCCTCCAGCATTTTCTCACGAAGCTTTTTGATAGAAAAACCGAGATTTTTCTGAGATTTAAGCACAATGAAATCATAATAAAGGCGTATGATATCATCAGCCTCATAGCCTTTCATCATATCAATAAGCAAGCTGATATTGACCTTGTTGCCCTGGATAAAGCCCTTATTTATAGAATCAAATCTCTCATCTACAAGATAGTCAAGGGTTTCTCTGTATTCGGGATCAATAATGTCAATAAAGCTGTAAAGGTCTTCATCAAGCTTACTTGACTTATCATGGAAAACACTCTGCCTTATCTGTCCCACAATTGCAAGCATATGATAAACACGCTTTTTGTAAGCTTGCGAAACTCTTGTATCCTTTGTCTTTGGCTCTTCAAGACCGAAATAGCCAAGACGCTTAGTTTTCAGCAGGTCATTGAACGTGCTAGAGCTTTTCTTGATATTACCCTTTACCTTATCGGAAAGATTGCTTTTGTCAGGGTGAGTAAAAACTTCATAAGTATTTCTTGCAGAAAGATACCCCATAAAATCATCATAACTTTCAGAATCCTTTATACCAAGCATATTATTCAGCGCATAAACGATATTCGTTACATACACCGCAAGCATCTTTTCGATATCCAGAATGTTGTAAATAAGCTGGATATGTATATTATCATCAAAAGTTTTGCCGAAAAAGCGCTTTTCAAGCTCCGATTTAAGCCCCAGCATATCCCATCTTACAGGCGAGCTTTCACCGCTTCTGTGAGTAGGGTTTGAAGTATTTATCTTCACTCCGCTCCCAAAGCCATGCTTGCTTGAAAAAGTGATGTTTACCTCGTCTACATCACCAAGCTCGATATTGCTGCTGTCCTCAGAGGAAAGCTGAGTTTTGTTGTAGTCATTATTGTCCACCTCATATTCAAGCACAGCAGAATTGCCCTTGCCGAAAGAGGTTATGTACATTTTATTTTCGCTGACAAGAATAGACTTCATTCCTGCCGCCTTGACGGAGGATTTTTTCTTCTCTGCCGCAGGTGCAGCAGCCTCTGCAGCAGGCATGGCAGCGATCGCAGGAATAGCGTTATTATTTATCTCAGCCGCTTTGAGCTGTCTGGCTTTTTTCTGGGCCTCACGCAGCTCTCTAGGCTTCATTTTATTCTTTTTTGCCATAAATATCACTCCTTATATTAGTTATCCCTTAGCGCATTGAGCGTTAAGGGATTTTTTTATTTGTTGGTTTTGATGTTAAACTTTGCCAGTTGGTGCAAATTCGCACCAGTGTAGTAGTTCTTGGTTGCTACTATGACAAGGATCTTGTTTTAGACTAGTGCAAATTCGCACTAGTGTAGTAGAAATATGCTTTTGAGAAAAGCGGTTTGCAGTTTTAGACCAGTGCAAATTTGCACCAGTATAGTAGGACTTTGCAAGCGTCGTGCAGTCGAGTTTAGTTTTAGACTAGTGCAAATTTGCACCAGTGTAGTAGGCACACAGGATGCATCTTTTATTGACGATAGTTTTAGACTAGTGCAAATTCGCACCAGTGTAGTAGGTGCCTCTCCGAATTATCTTGAAGAAATGTGTTTTAGACTAGTGCAAATTCGCACTAGTGTAGTAGCCCCAATCGGCACATACAAGGTAATCGAGGAGTTTTAGACTAGTGCAAATTTGCACCAGTGTAGTAGCGAGCCAGAAATAATAAAAGTAGAGCCAGCGTTTTAGACTAGTGCAAATTCGCACTAGTGTAGTAGGGTTGAAGCAGGCGGTTCAATTACGTTCAAGTTTTAGACTCGTACAAATTCGCACTAGTGTAGTAGGTACAAATTTGAGCTGAGTTTATCACAGGCGTTTTAGACTAGTACAAATTCGCACTAGTGTAGTAGGTCAAAGTTGACAAAATAATCAATGATATTTTGTAATAAAACACCAAACTTATCTTATCGACGCTTTAACACATATATATTATACCATTTTCAGACACAAATGTCAATAGAAAGTGGTTGTTTTACATAAAGCATTTTCATTACCTCCCGTCTGTTGTTATTTCATCTCATTCCCCAATCTCCTTGACAGCTGCGATAGCGCAGTCAAGTACGGCTATGAGGATAGTCGTAAGGATCGTCTTTCCCATTTTTATCACCTCCCTAGTCTATTGTGATCTCGTCACAGCTCTCAATTTCCTTAACAACTGCTATCGCACAGTTAAGTGCCGATAAAAGGATAGTTGTAAGTATCTTTTTTCTCATTTTCATCACCTCCCGTCTGTTGTTATTTCATCTCATTCCCCAATCTCCTTGACAGCTGCGATAGCACAGTCAAGTACAGCTACAATGATAGCCTTAAGGATCGTCTTTCCCATTTTTATCACCCCCTAGTCTATTGTGATCTCGTCACAGCTCTCAATTTCCTTAACAACTGCTATCGCACAGTTAAGTGCCGATAAAAGGATAGTTGTAAGTATCTTTTTTCTCATTTTCATCACCTCCCGTCTGTTGTTATTTCATCTCATTCCCCAATCTCCTTGACAGCTGCGATAGCACAGTCAAGTACAGCTACAATGATAGCCTTAAGGATCGTCTTTCCCATTTTTATCACCTCCTGTCTGTTGTTATTTCATCTCATTCCCCAATCTCCTTGACAGCTGCGATAGCGCAGTCAAGTACAGCTACAATGATAGCCGTAAGGATCGTCTTTCCCATTTTTATCACCTCCTGTCCTTTGTTCTGTATACATTATACCACCTTATCATCGTCAACAAAAGTGTAATTTTCAAAAACTTTTTTGTCTATGTTTTTGCACATTTATCACGTTTTTACGGCATTTATATCACAATTTCAACAGAATAATTTTCTATGATATTGATAAAAAGTACATTTGTGATATAATGGATACAAGAGGTGATAAAAATGAGCATGACCCCAAGCACATTTCTGCCCAAGCGTGAGGGCGGCGTACCATATATCGCAGAGGTGCAATCCATACCCCTCTCACCCTCTGCATATTCCGTCATTATCAAGGACAAGTCCATATTTGAAACAAGCCTTTCCCCTAACGGCAGCGTATCAATGTCCTCATTTCTCACAAGTATATTTGATTCAGCATATATCGCATCATTAAAATACAAAAGTAACGATAACTATAAATATATTGGTATCCCACTTCTGAACGCATTCGTAGAATGGCAGATCGAGGAGATCGATGACGGCCTTGATGATAAAAGCAAGGAGATAATAAAAAGCTATCTTATCTCAAAGCTCTCTGCAAAATACAAAAAGACCAAGACCGAAAATGCAGTGCGAGTAAGGCTAAGCATATGCCGTGACCTTTACGATACACTGAGCAGTGATGACCTTTATTACGAAAACAAGGTGTACAGCTCGACCCTAAGAAGATTTCTGAAAGCCGTGTATGAGGACTATGCCCTGCTGTCAGATTGTGAACGTGAAAGGCTCCTTTTCGCCGACAATATCATAAAAATAAATGAAGTCATCAAACAAAACGGCAGCAGATATTACAGCTTCATTTACGCATATTCTAATATGTACAGCCGTGAAAAGCGCCGCATAAGGCTTATCCCATACCGTATCGTCAGCGACGAATATAAGATGTATAATTATCTTGTCTGCCTGTCCGACGAAAAAAGCGCAGGCAAAGAGTTCAAAGCCGACAGCTATCGCATAAGCAGATTGAGCGGACTAAGCATCGCAGAAAAGCTCAGCCAAAAGGAATACTCCTCCGTCACCGAATACGAACGGCTGAAAGAGGTTCACGTCAAGTCCGTGAAGCACCTACTCAGCGACCCACGTTTTGGCAGTGATGAGAGCGATATCTCCAAAGTGTACCTCACCGAAAAAGGCGTTGAAATGTTCGGCAAAATACTCTATCAGCGCCCCATACTGAAAGGCAATGAAAAGCCCAAGCCCAACGCTGTCAACGAGTTCATCTCCCCGCCTATTCAAGTCAAATACTATTTCAATAAGTTCGGCAAAGACGGCGTTATCATATCCCCAAGCGACTCGTTTGAAGAAATGAGAACGCTGTATGTCGAGGGTGCTGAGGCGTATAACCGAGAAGTTGAGATGTGAGAATATAAATGAAAATTATAGCAAAAAAACACCCCCATGCAGAAAACCTCTGCATGGGGGATATTTTATAAACGATAAAAATTATTTCTTAGTAGTCACACTCTTTGAAGCCGACCAAGCGCCGTAGTATTTCGTACCCTTTACAGTTGTGTACGAACGAACACGAACGTAATATTTCTTTTTGCCTGAAAGCTTTGAAACAGTGGTCTTGTCGGTCTTTTTGTTTGTTATGGTAACTTTCTTTGCACTTGTGAACTTTGAGTTGGTAGCGTACTGAATCTCGTATCCGGTAGCCGAGCCTTTCTGTGCCCAGTCCACAAAGAAAGCCTTGCTCTTAGCTGTGAGCTTCTGTATCTCCTGCTTTGCAGGATTTATCTTGAACGTCTTTATGACAGTGCCTGTGTAAGAGCCTTTTCCTGCGATTTTTACAGTGGCAGTGCCTATTTTCTTGTTGTTTGAGTACGAAACTGTGTAGTCAGTGCCATTCTTTAGAGTTTTGCCATTATATTTAACAGTAATGCTCTGAGTGATGTTCTTGCCAGTGAAAGCCTTTGTGGAAATGCCCGAAACTGTGGCTTTCTTGAAGTTATTTTTGATACTGTAGGTCTTAGAAACTGAGCCTGTGTAATTGCCCTTGCCTGTGATTTTTACAGTAGCTGTTCCGACCTTGGTGTTGTTTGAATAGGAAACTGTGTAATCTGTACCATTCTTCAAAGTTTTGCCGTTTAGCTTGACCGTTACACCAGGCTTCTTTGCCTTGCCATCATATGCGTAGGTCGAAGTGGAAAGTGTCACGCTTGCCTTTGAGATGCTAATTCTTGAAAGTGCAGGAATTTCAGCCGTTTCAAGAACTTTCTTGCAGACTGTACATTCCTTGTGCTTTGAGCCTTTAACTCCGATAGAAGCCGT
>NZ_QTXU01000044.1:0-11355 GCF_003461785.1 Ruminococcus sp. AM43-6 | reverse complement strand
TTGTTTTTATTATACTTTGATTGTTTTGTATGTGTCAAGTTTTATTATACAGGATTAGTAAAATACATTGAGCAGACTACGGAGCTTACAGCAAAAATCAATAAGCTGCAGGCCGAACTGAAAAAGCTTACCCGTTCCGATGACGAGGACGAAACAATTGACCAAATAGAAATGCTGATAGACTTTTTTGAAAAACAAAGTAATCCAATAACAGAATTTGACGAGTCGACGTTTGAGGGCATAGTTGAAAAGATCGTTGTGATAAATCAGCATGAGCTGGAATTTCACTTAATCGGCGGTTTAAAATTTAATGAGAAGATAAAATAGACAATTTCTACATCATAAATTTATTGCCTTTGGATATAGCTATTTCAAAGGCTTTATGGTATTGTTGTTTTCGGAGGTGAAATTAATATGCTCAAAAACAGAGTAATCCCATTCGGCTACTGCATGAAAAACGGCGAAATAACCACCGAGCCTAAAGAGGTTTACGCAGTTGCAACAATTTTCAGCGAATATCTTAATGGCAAAAGTCTTTTGCAGATTGCAAAGCTTATGGAGTCCGAAAAAATCCGATACAACAGTGATTCCGATCATTGGAACAAAAACATGGTCAAGCGGATCATAGAAAATGAAAAGTATCTGGGAACTGACAAATATCCGCAGTTGATCGATGAGGATATCTTCAGACAAGCAAATGAAAAGCGAGTGAGAAAAGCAAATTCACTTTGCACAATTTCAGAAGACCTATCGGAAATCCGAAAGGTTACATACTGCGCCGAATGCGGAGAAAAGGTTTTCAGAAAAACCAACGGCAAGGGTCGTGAATACTGGAATTGTGAAAACCCCGACTGCTTTAAATTTGAATATCGCATGACAGATCAGATGATAATGGGAGCAGTGATCACTGTTCTGAACTCTGCTGCTGCAAACCCAAGTTTAATTGAATGCGGCGGAGAGGTCAGCACATATTCCCCGACATCAGACATAGTCAGTCAGCAGAATGAGATAAATCGGATGACCGATGTATCTCAGATCAATTTTGAAAGAATAAAATCTGAGATCTTCAAGCTTGCCGAAATGAAATACGACTGCTGTACCTACAGCGACAGTCCGCAAAAAACAGAGAAAATCAAGGCTGTTCTTAAAGACCACGAGCAATTAAATACATTAGATATTGGCTTATTCAAAGCGTGTATTTCACGAATCTGGATAAGCCATTTTTGTACCATAGAGGTTGAATTTATCAACGGAGTACACATCAAAAATATCACAGAAAGGAATGACAAAAATGTCCACAGCTCCGAATGTAACGGTAATCCCTGCGAAAGTGCAGACAACGGAAAACCGTGATAAATATCACCAATTAAGAGTTGCCGCATACTGCCGTGTCAGCACAGAACAAGAGGAACAGCAGAATTCATATCAGGTACAGATCGCCTATTACACCGATTTGATCAACCGAAAAAAGGAATGGACGCTTGCCGGAGTTTTTGCCGACGAAGGGATCAGCGGAACTCAGACAAAGAAAAGGACAGAGTTTAACCGAATGATAAGAATGTGCAAAAACAAAAAGATCGACCTTGTGATAACGAAATCAATTTCAAGATTTGCCCGAAATACGGTGGATTGCCTTGAATATGTTCGACAGCTTAAAGACTTGGGTATTGGCGTGATTTTTGAAAAGGAAAACATAAACACGCTGACAATGACAAGCGAGTTTATGATTGCTTTGTACGGTTCATTCGCACAGGCTGAAAGTGAATCCATAAGCAAAAATGTTTCATGGGGAAAGGAAAAAGCCTACCGTGAGGGCAAGGTGTCCTTTCAGTATAAATATCTGCTGGGTTACAAAAAAGGTGCAGACGGCAAGCCGGAGATAGTTCCCAATGAGGCTGAAACTGTACGGTTGATCTTCAGTCTTTATCTTGACGGATATACCTTACATAACATCGCTCAGACCTTAATGAATCAAAAAAGAATTACCGCAACTGGTAAAAGTGAGTGGTCTAAGGGTGAAATTCAGAGAATTCTGAAAAATGAGAAGTATGTGGGAGATGCACTTTTGCAAAAAACTTTCACGGTCGATTGCATTACACACAAAGTTGTGAAAAATAACGGAGAGCGCCCGATGTATCTTATTACAGATCATCATACTCCCATAATCGATCGTGATACCTTTAACCGAGTACAGCAGGAAATTGCAAGGCGAAGTTCAAAAAGAAAAATATCCGATCATACCAAAACAGAGCAAGGAAAATACAGTGGAAAATATGCATTGTCCGAATTGTTGATATGCGGAAATTGCGGAACTCCGTACAGGCGCAGAATATGGACAAAAAACGGGAAAAAGCAAGTGGTCTGGCGGTGTATCAGCCGTCTGGAACACGGTAAAAAATACTGCCCCGATTCGCCTACGATCAAGGAAGAAAACCTGCACCGTGGAATTATTCGTTCGATAAATAACTACTATTCCTGCCGTGACGATATTGTTCGGATATTAAAAGCTAATATCGGATCGGTGTTGGAGTGCCAGGGGCAGGAGGAAATACTTTCGATTGAAAAGCGACTGAAAGAGATCGACCAAGCAAGAACGGATCTGGTCGGACTGATAGTTTCCGGCGGCTGTGACGAGGACAAGCTTGACAGTGAGTTTGCAAAGCTTTATGCCGAGGAACAAGAGTTAAGCGAACGATTGGAAATGCTCAAATCGCAGAATAAAACTTCTGCCGAAACTCAGCAAAAGCTTGATAAGATCACGGACATGATAGAGCATGAAAAATTCGAGTTGGAAACCTTTGATAATGTGTTGATCAGAAAGCTCATCGAATGTGTAAAAGTCTTAAGTAAAACCGAAATACTGGTGATCTTCAAGGGCGGGTATGAAGTCAGAACGGAAATTGAATAATGTGAAAACAGCTTGCGGAGAAATCTGCAGGCTGTTTTTTTCGGAAACGAGGTGAAAATTAAATGGCGAAAAATTTTGAGGGAATAAAAAACCAACGTTACGGAGTTGAAATTGAATGCACCGGCTTAACAAGATCGTCAGCGGCAAAGGCGGTGGCAAAGGTTTTGGGCGGTTCGCCGGAGCATTACGGCGGCAGTTATGACAGATATGATGTTAAAGACAGTAAAAACAGAACATGGAAGATCATGTCCGACGCAAGTATACGATGTACAACGAAGAACGGCTCTTCGGCTTCAAAGCTGTATTCTGTGGAGCTTGTAACTCCGATTCTGGAATACGAGGATATGCCGACGCTTCAGGAGGTCGTTCGTTCTATTCGCCGAAGCGGAGGCATTTGCAACGAGTCCACAGGAATTCATATTCACATTGATTTTTCTCCGTATGACGCGCAAAAGCTTAGAAATCTTGTAAATATTTTTGCAAGCAAGGAGGATATGCTGTATCAGGCTTTACAGGTAGATTCAAACCGTGAACGGAATTATTGCAAAAAGGTAGATAAGCACTTTCTTGAAGAATTGAACAGAAGAAAGCCGACGAGTTTACAGACCATAAAACGGCTTTGGTACGGAGATGACGCCGATTATCACTCACATTACGATCCGTCACGGTACAGGTGTTTAAATTTACATCCCGTCTTTACGGATAACAATATTGAAGTGAGAGCTTTCAACAGCTGCCTGAATGCAGGCGTGCTCAGGGCGTATATTTCGCTGGTTCTGGCGGTCAGCAATCAGGCGTTAACGCAGAAATCTGCAAGCCCACGGGTAACGCAAAGTGAAAATCCTCGTTATACGTTCAGAACATGGCTTATCCGGATAGGACTGAACGGACAGGAATTCAAGAACTGCCGCAAACACTTGCTTTCTCATCTTGAGGGCAATATTGCTTGGAAAAATCCCGAGCAAGCCATAGCTCAGCGAGAAAGGCTCAGACAGGAGCGTATCGCCGCCCGTGAGCAGCGTGTTGAGCCTGTAAGCGAGATTCGGGAGTTAAACGAAAATGTACCCGATGAGATTTCTGAGCCGACAGAGAGCGAATGTGAGGGCTTTGAAGAAAATCAAGATTTAGACATAGAAATGGCTATGTAGATCGGAGGTCGAAGATGAAAAACAAACAGTTATATATTGCATACGGCAGCAACATTAATTTGCAACAGATGGCATACAGATGTCCGCATTCAAGGGTTGCGGGAACATCTGAGATTAAGGATTTTGAGTTGGAATTCAGAGGCGTTGCGACTATTGTTCCGAAAAAAGGAGCAAGCGTTCCTGTTCTGATCTGGGAGCTTGACGACAGAGATTTGCCAGCTTTAAATCGCTATGAGGGTTATCCGAGACTTTACAGGCAAGAAAAAATGTCTTTTGAGCTGGACGGCAAAGAAGTTGAGGGTATGGCGTATCTGATGAACCAAGGAGAGATCGCTCCTCCGAGTAGACAGTATTACAATACGATTTTGCAGGGGTATAGAGAAAACGGTTTAGATAAAAGTTATCTTCAGACAGCTTTGGAAAATTCACTGCAGATTGAACATATGGTAAATGATGAATTTGACGAAGAATATTGTGCGGAAGATTATGATGGATATTACGACATTGATGATTTTCAGATGAAATTTTAAGGAGGTTTGCGGTTTGAAATACAAAGGGTTTCATGTAAAAATAACTCCCGACAGTGATCTGCTTCGGGAGGATAAGGATGGAAATGATGTCCGTTGTGAGGGTTTTACTATTGAAGTTTTTGCAGATGAGTCCGAACAGCTTGAGATAGATATTTTTTCGGCTACTGTGGATTTTGAACTGCTGGAAAACAGTCTCGAAGAAGCGGAGCAGTTCGCTAAGGATTATATTGACTGCGAGGAAAAAGAGTACTGCAGAATGATAGATGAGTATAACGAAGATTGATTGGCAGCGTAAAATTGGATGTTTGAACTGAGCATCCATTTGGTATCAGCAAGACAAAGGAAACCCCCGCTTGAACGTTTTGTTTGAGTGGGGGTTATTATGTTGTTGCTTTTATTTCAAGAAATTAAATATCTATCTGAAAACATCAATAAATCGTTTCTGTTTATATTTGTCGCTAAATGTCGCTACGTGTCGAACGCATGTGTTACGTTGCATAATAAATTTATATATTTTTGTAGCATATAACAAACTTTTAGTTTTTGTATTATTTTTTATTAAACAATGCCGCTTTTGTCTTTAAAATGTTTTATAATTGTTAATATAAAGCTTATTTTAACTCATAAGTTTTATTGTGAATTCAAAAAAGAAATATGGAGGGAAAAGATATGTTCAAACTCAAAACAAAGTCAAGGCTGTAACGAACGTTATCCGGCGCATTGGCTTTAGCTATGACCGCAAGCTTAGCCTCGGTCATTCCTGCGTCTGCCGAGGAAATCTCTAGGTATCCTTATGCAATTTTTGCAGCCGACGAGGCTGCCGGCATTAGCGTAAACACTGACAGCTTTACTTTAAACGGCAATGCATATACAAACGGCGTGTTTTCGACAACCGCTCAGTATCCCAATATCAATGGTACTGTTACGGATCATGATGATATTGAAGATGAAAACAATACGGAAGTAGAAGAAACCGAAGATGTATTTGATGTAAGCGAGGATATGATTCTCATTCATACCAAGCTTGCAGACAAATATTTTACCGAAAACTGCGATACATACAACGAAGATTATACATATTCCGATATGAATATTAATATAAATAATTCTGTCTACGTTACGGGCAAACTGAATCTGTACGGCAATATCAGCCTGAATAACGCTGTAGGAGCAGTTTCAGACGTTGATCTTTCCGGCGGAAATCTCAACGGCAACAACACGGTTATCTATTCAAAATTCGGTGATATTGACATCTCAAACAGTCAGGCTTCGGTAAACGGACTGATCTATGCTCCATTTGGAACTGTTACCATAGACTGCGACAACTTCAATATGAACGGACTTATCATTGCTCAGAATGTTGTTATCGACGGATACGGAGCGAATATTAACTACAGCAGCTCGTGGGCAGAGCTTGTCGGTACAGAATCTGAAGAACTTAGTTGGACATTTGATGACTGGCAGTATCTTGCCGATACAGACGATGACGGTCTGCCTAATCTTATTGAAAAGGAAATAGGCTCTGATCCTTATAATCCCGATACGGACGGTGATAATCTTCCTGACGGGTACGAAGCGTTAACGCTTGGAACCGATCCAACAAAGCCTGATACCGACGAAAACGGTGTGTCAGATTATGATGAAGATTTTGACAATGACGGACTTTCTAACGGACAGGAATATGAGCTTGGCACAGAGCCTTACAATGAGGATACCGACGGCGACGGTCTTAAAGACGGAGAAGAGATCAACATTTACGGGACTGATCCGCTTAAGGTTGACACCGATGAAGACGGGCTTGAGGACGGCGACGAGATCTACTTTGAAACCGATCCTCTGAATCCCGATAGCGACGGCAACGGCATTTCCGATGGTGATGAAAAACGTTCACAGACATTTATTCACAAGGTTGAAAACGAGGATTGTGCTGTAACCGAGGTTCATGTAACTATGGAGGGCACGGGAAATCTCCAAAAGACAACAACTGTTGAGAGCATTATGAACAAGGATATACTTTGCTCTGATGTTGTCGGTCTTGTGGGCGAGCCTTTCTCAATTGAAACGACTTCACAGTTTGATACTGCTACGCTTACTTATGTGATCGATAAGTCTAAGCTTGGTGATACTGAGTTTGACAACCTACTGTTTTTATGGTATGATGAAGAAAATGACAATTTTGTTGAGCTGGACACTGTGCTTGATGAGGATAATTCAACTGTAAGCGTGGAGACTACACACTTCAGTAAGTATATGCTGGTGGACAAAGTAGAGTGGTTCAATGCTTGGAAAAAAGCTTCACTTTATTTTGAAGATACCTACGAACCGCTTGCTACCGTGATTTGTTACGACTGTTCGGGAAGTATGAGTAGCAATGACCGTACCTTTAATTATAATATATATAACGAGGACGGGACGATAGCTTATTCTTATCCTACCTGCTACAGAAAGCTTGCAATAGATAATTATATAGATTCAATGACATTGACTGACAAAACGGCTCTGATCAGTTATGAAAGCTCTGCTAAGCTTGTAAGCGGTTTTTCAAATGATAAGGATATGCTAAAGAGTGCAGTAAAGCCATATAATTCAGGTGGCACAAATGCACAGGCTGCCGTTAAGATCGCCATTGATGAATTGGAAAGCGTTGAACATTGGTATACCAGACATATTATTCTTCTGTCTGACGGAGATGTAAATATATCAGAGGAGTATATACAAAAGGCGCAGGATAAAAAGATAAAAATACATACGATTGGTTTAGGTTACGGTGCAAGCAACAGCAGGCTGAAATCATATGCCGAGTCTACCGGAGGACAATTCTTTGCGGCAGCGACTGCCGAGGAGCTTGAAGCTATTTATAACGATTTGTCAAGAGATAATCATTTTGATCTTCAGAACATGGAGGATCTGGACGGCGACGGTCTTCCAGATGAATTTGAGGTTTCGGGATTGGTTGTTTCTAATGCACAGATTTTCTATACCGATCCTGAAAATCCGGATTGTGACGGGGACGGATTGCTTGATGGAGAAGAAATTTCAATCGAAAATCCTAAGTTTGTAATCAAAAAGGATTCTACAGGCGGCCATGCGGAATATTCTTCATTAGTGTTCAGATACAACTCGGATCCTTGGAATGAGGATACTGATGGAGATGGGTTAGATGATGACAGCGATTTTGACCCGATTCATCCTGCAACTGATGACCAATTAAAAATTATTGACTTTTTTGATTCAGCTGAACTTTTTGAAATACAGTATTTGGCACAATTTTGTGAAAGATTCGAATGCTCCCCAATTATTGCGATAGATTACATAAATGTTTATCGCAGACATGCTGATTATGCGATTGACGAAGTGATTGAGGATTTAGCGTCATTAGGGTATAAATGCGATAAAGCTGCATTCCAAATTTATTATACAGAATATTTTAATTATAGAGACGAAACTTCTTGGTCTCAGATAATGAGCATAGGTTATACAAGTTGGACACAATCTTTTCAGTTTTTCTTATCTACTTGGGTGTTAGAAAATGCTTTTCAGGCTAAGAACACCAAAGCTGTTAATTCTTTTGAATTATCTAAAAAACAGCAAGCTGCATTAGATGATATTTCTAAAATATCTCAAAAAGGCGATATTGTCAAAATAGAATCAGCTGAAAAAGTAAACAGCGAATTTAAAACCAATTCTAACTACAAACCACCCTATCAACCTGGGACAAAGACCATAACCGTTAAACTTAAAGAAAACACAAAATTTGTTAGGGTTTATCGAGAGTCTGGAAAACTAACCGGAGGTTGGGTAATGGAAGCTGAGCAAATTGAAGGTCTAACACCGTCACAGATAAAAAACAAATTTGCTTTGGAGTATGAACCTAAATATATTTGTGATGTTGAAATTCCTGCAGGAAGTACTGTTCGTTATGGAATCGCCAATAAAATAATAAATTGGGGGAACGGCGGCGGAACTCAATATGATTTAATGGGTCAGTTTATTGGTAAGTTCACAAACGAACGATTATTATGATATCGGAGGTTAACTATGCCTATTTTAAAAATACATAAAAATGCATTGTATGTTAATAACGAGCTGGTAAAATTTCAGTTTGAGATTGATACTGTCCTTGTTCTTGATTCACAGGTAATTGTACTAATAAAAACTCCATATGACATTGATAATAATGATAATGTTTACTCAGTTGATTTTCATGGTAAAATTACTTGGCAGATAGAATCAGCAAAAAAGAGGTTTCCAAAGCTGCAATACACTCCATATGTTGGGCTTTCGTATAAAAATGGCAGTTTGATTGTCAATGATTTTTACGGTACGGATTTTATCGTAGATATCAAAGATGGTAGACTTTTGGAGAGAAAAAGCGGTTCGAGATTTTGAAGTGGCATATATTGCATTATGAGGAAGGCACTGTTGGTTTTAAAGTAGCAGAAAAGTATCAAAAAGCTAAAAATGAATTTTGCAAATCTGGTGCGGACTCAAAGACCGGCATTATAAATATAGGAGGTATGGTAAACGGTCATATGCCGGAAACATATTACTTTTTAGCTAATGATTATTTACACAAATTAAAAGCGAGTTGATTTTATGAAAAAGGGAAAAATCATGTCGATGATAGTGCCAATTATTTTTGTCATTATTCCGCAGATTATTGTAATTATTGCATCATCCTTTATGAAAAATGATCAATCTATAATTTTGAATATAGGAGGGAGCATTGGTATTATATGTGGATTACTTGCATTAATTTTAATCTATCAAAATAAAATCAATGTGACAGGACATATTATTTCAATATTGATAGTTATATTAATTTCATTGATCATAACTTGTTTATCGTTCTTTGCACTTTCCTTTATAGGTATAATTTTTGGTGCAATAATAAGTACGGTTGTGTCAAATATGTTTTTGCTATTTAAATGTGATCCAAAGTCATTAAGGGAATCAGTGATTTTGATGTTGATTAATCCAATAAATTACGCCTTATTAGATTGCATAGCCTGCATATTAGCAGTAATTATGTTTCCATTAAATATTGTGATTTAATATCAAATATTGTATACATGATAAAAGTAATCGCTGTACAGACTAAAATCTGTGCGGCGATTTTTTATGCAGAATTATGAATGCTACGTTTTAAATGACCATAACTGAAAGTGAGCAAAATATTTAAATAGGCTGTTGACAAACGAGTGTTCCAATGCTATAATATTAAATAGGGACGACATAGTTCAACATAAAATTAAACAGTAAGTGCCTCTTACTTAGATAAACATATCGGCAAATACTTTTAGAGCTTTAAGCTCGTACATATTTCAGGCACGATTTTGGTAACAACGGGATAACTATATCCTTTTGTAAAAATCGTGAAACTGAAAAGTGTACGGGCTTTTTTGTTTTGGTTACATATTGATATCGGAAATTTAATTAATGTGCGTAAAAAATTTGAATGCGATTTACAAAGTAAATTAAAACGAAAAGCAACAGAAACTTGAAAATTGAATAGGAGGCTTGATAAATTGAAAAAGTTCAACTCAAAGTCCTGCGAGGAAATCATGACCACAGTGTACAAACCGATTGAATTTGTAGTTGACAATCTGCTTGCACAAGGTCTGTATATCTTAGCAGGAGCACCAAAAGTCGGAAAATCGTGGCTTGCGCTTGATATGTGCTTGTCTATAGCGAAAGGAGAAAAGGTATTAGGTCAGCAAACTACACAAGGAACTGCGCTGTACTTGTGTCTGGAAGATAGCTATGTACGAATCCAAAATCGTCTTTACGAAATTACGGACGAGCCTGCGGAAAGATTGTATTTCGTAATTATGTCTGAGGCGATTGGAAATGGCTTGGAAGAACAGATTACGGATTTTAAAAATGAGCATTACGATTTAAAAGTTGTGTTCATTGACACTCTGCAAAAGGTGCGTAACGAATCGGAGTCAGGCTACGGCACTGATTACAAAGAACTGTCTGTGATGAAAGCACTTGCCGACAAGCTTGAAATTACAATCGTAGTTGTGCATCACACACGAAAGTGTGCTGACAGCGATCCATTTAATATGATCTCAGGCAGTACAGGCTTAAGCGGTTGTGTTGACGGAAGCATGGTTCTGATTGAAAGCAAGCGTGGAAGTCGTACAGCAAAGCTTCATTGTGTAGGTCGTGATATTGAAAACGCAGAAATTAATTTGCAGTTTGACAGCGATTTGAAAAAGTGGATAGTCACCGATGAGCCGTCCGACTGTAAAAGCAAGGATAACATTTTTCTGGCTGCACTGTATGTGTATCTTAAGAAGCATATTGATTTCTGCGGTACAGCTTCGGAATTAGTGAATGTTCTGAAAAGTGTTTCCGATGAAACGTTTTATCCCAACAGAGTAACAAGAGATCTGGTGCAGAACGGTTACACTCTCAAAAAGTTTGGAATTGATTTTCAGTACAAGCGAACAAGAAACGGCAGACTGATAATTCTTCATTACGACTGTGAGCGTGACAGTAGTGACAGTAAAAATGGTAGCGGAGTTACTGTCAACGGAGCGCATAAGCAATACCTCGCAAACCCTTGAAAATGCTTGGTTTACGGTGCTGACAGCAGGTGTGACAGTAA
Organism: Ruminococcus sp. AM43-6; assembly: GCF_003461785.1. Classification (NCBI taxonomy): domain Bacteria; kingdom Bacillati; phylum Bacillota; class Clostridia; order Eubacteriales; family Oscillospiraceae; genus Ruminococcus; species Ruminococcus sp. AM43-6. The sequence goes on along the minus strand of NZ_QTXU01000044.1, from coordinate 153 downwards.
CTGAAAACGGGCAAAGTTACTGTCAACCAAAATCGGCAAACGTAAGCCGATTTGCGGGCTTGGATTTTTTGTCGGGTAAGTTTAGCAAAAGCATTTTAATCCTGTATAATAAAACTTGACACATACAAAACAATCAAAGTATAATAAAAACAA
>NZ_QTXU01000043.1:6038-12300 GCF_003461785.1 Ruminococcus sp. AM43-6 | reverse complement strand
CCTTTGCTTCTTTTCTCAACTTTGTTCATTTTGCCTATTGATTTTTCTTAGCAGGTTTCCGATTTTTCAAACAAAAAAACGGTCAAGCTTTTTTCAAAACTTGACCGTCACATTGATATATTCATTTCTTCATATTCTGTTTCTGATGATGACGATTATGCAACAGAGTTTCTTGACGTCACATTGATATATTCATTTCTTCATATTCTGTTTGCTCACTATCTTCACTTACGATATGAAAGTCGTCCACACCAGGGATAACTCCGAGCGTTCTGCCGTTATCAAAGACGCAATGCACAGTGCCGATATCATCCATATGTTCGATTTTTTTTGTTGTGTTGGGTTCGACTCCCTTTTTTGTGAAAACCGTTGAAAAGCATCTACGGTTTTACAACTGAAATTTTTGCCCTCAAAACGCAAAAAAGCTCGTAAAATCGGGGCTGCAATAAGGAACGTAAAAAACCGATTGAGAAAGAAGAAGTTATCAGCAATAGGTTTAGTTATGTTAATTAATAGTTAAAACAATCGACTGTCTAAGAAACGGTCGGTTGTTTTGCTGTTTATATTAAATTGAAGAATAAGATTGCTCTGCAAACATATGAGTTTACAGAGCAAATCAAATTAAGCAATGTTGATAGTATTCAGCAATTCACCGGAATTATTATCGAACACAAAAATGTAGTCACCGCAGGATTCAAAAGTGTACGAACCGCCTTCTTTGATCTCATCAACTGACTGCTTTTTAATAAGACTCCAATCCTCAAGCGAATATGTCAGATATTTACCTTTATAATAGGTTATTGCTTTTTGGGAGTTGGCATAAATGATTCTTTCGTGATTTTTAGTTTTCTTTTCTTCAAAATGTGATGTTTCATAATTCCATAAAATAATTCTGTCACCGTCAATTTGTTCAGATACATTATCTGTAAATCCTTTTGCGTAATGTGAATACTGTGCTATGATAATTAAATATTTATCAGATTGTTTAATCGGCTGATATGAATAATCAATATTAAAAGTTGTCCCGGATTCTACGACTTTACCATTATCTATATTTATTATATAATAGTTGTTTAATTTCCCTGATTTTAGCGGAAACAATATCAATTTATTATCATATAAAGATGCTGTCATATCAGTTTTAGATAAAAAAATCTGTTTTGCATTCTTCTTATTATATACATTGCAAAAAACTGTTTTTTCATTTTTATCAGTTATTTTCAAGTAACAATGATTGCGGTTATTGATAATTTGTATATTGGCAGAAAAAAATTTTTTTTCAACAGTTATATTATAGTCATATGGGCATTTATCTAAATCAATTATTTTCATATCATCAACACTACTATATGCTTTTATGTCATAACGCATATTAATATCGGAATAATTAAGAACATATAATATGTCATCGACGAAATACATATCGTAAATACTATGTGATATGTTATGTATTTTAATAACATTACCAAAATAGTCGAGCTGAAATATTTTTTTAGAATCAACTGAGGGAGAAAAGAATATAAATTCCTCGTCGGCTGTTACAGTAGAAGTTTTTGCAATAGAGATATTACATATTTTATCTATATTTCCTTTTGAATTTTTACAATAGATTCCATCAGAGTCAAGATAAACAATTAAATCATTAACATGACAAGCATGAGAATAATTATCTTTAACATGGATACTAATATCGCCCTGATTTGTGAATAAATGTCTTAAAATAAGTAAGCCGATAATTATAAATATTAGCGGAAACGCAATCATATTTTTTCTATATTTTTTTCTCATAATAATCCTCAAATTTCTGATTTCACAAAAGCACCTATTAATGAAATAAAACAGGCTGATTGGCAAAATGTTAATGTAAATCAGCCTGCTAAATTATCATATTGAAACGCTGAAATAAAACCTTATTTTTTCTGTATTAAATAACCCACATCAAAAATACAACCCTCTTTATTCGCGATTTCATCAATAGAATTAAAATAGGTCGTATTTCCATCATTGTGTTGTGCTTCAGTATAGTTGCTGTATCTATTAAATGTCGCTATCATACCTGAGTTATCATCTTTTATTCCAGCAACAGAATGCTGTTTTTGATATGTGACAACTTTTGCGAATGCTCCTAACTCAATTGAACTTTCGTACTTATATGAAAAATAAGCAACATTACCATTTGTAAACTCGCTATCCATTTCTTGAGCTAAAGCATTGCCAAAATCAAATGCATATTCTAAATCACCAATTTTAGGGTTCTTGTAAGTTTTATATGTTAGGTTGAGAGAGTCTAGCCAATCCGATACTTTATCCGGGTTACTACCATAAAAACCATCTTTTAAATAATCGGTTTTATTGGAAAATAATCCACCAGTAACTATATCTAAAACTAAAGCATTATATTCAAACTCTGCTGCGGTTTTGAAAAAGTTAACATTTTCACCAGCTAATGTTGCTGCATTAAAGGCTGCCATTAATTCGCATATTACTCCATGCATAGGCACATCTGCAAACATTAATCCACCATCATCTGAAAAATTTCCGTTGGATTGATTAATAACTAGCATCTTTTCGTTATAAAAATATATATTTTTATCATCGCCATATTTTTTAAGACCAATTTTGGTATTATTCGTGTAATTTTTCATGGCTCTATTGATTTTATCATTAGAAGTATAAGTCCAGCCAACATACTGCATATAAGCATCGCCAAACCTCGTCCAATCAGCAATAGCACAAGTCATAAATCTTGCATTATTTATTCTGTCTGTTGATACTGAAATTTGATTGTTTTTATAGCTTAAGTATAAAGGTTTACCTATAGTATCGTTGTTTTCATAATACAAAACTTTTGAGCGTATTACCAGACCATTCTCACCAAGCAATCCTTTAGCACCGTTATTATAAGGTAGTACTTCCCATAATTGTCCCTGCAAGTTTAAGTCATTGCCCATAAATACAGAATAACTTCCGTCATCATTCAAGTGCAGAGTTAATACCAATTCTTCATTATTCAATGCATGAATTTTATAACCTTCATCGCACCATTCAAACTTGAATTTTTGATTATTGTTTCCTGTATAATTATACATTATCAAAGACGCCCCTGGATTAGTGGAGTTGTCTTTTACATTCATATAGTATTCCGGATAAATACCTACCATTTTAGTAAGATAATATGTCTCTCCATCAAGGAAATCGTATTTATCACCTAAAATGTCAGGTTTATCCATGGGATACGGATCTTCAATATCCGAATAACCGTCACCATCTGAATCGTCATTACTTTCAGGATTAGAATTCATAATAAAATAATAACCAGCAGTTACTTCCTGCTCTTTGTGATCCATTATAATAGTCTTATAAATCGGTACAGGTTCAATTTCAACACCATCTTTTAATCCGTCTTTGTCAGTGTCAGGCAAATCATATCTAGTGTTAACTATCTGTCCGTTCTGCACTCGTATACCAGCTAATTCAAAAACATCATACAAACCATCACCGTCTGTATCTTTTGTATCAAAGAAAGTATCCAATGCAATTTGGGAATAAATATCGGCTAAATCATTAGTTGTAATGGCTTTGTAGAATTCACCATGAGTCATCTTTGCCATATGTTCAAGTGTTTTATCATCAGAACCTAAGCCAAACCCAATAGTGTAGATCGAAATATCTAAACTATCCGCTTCTTTTAAATATGAATCAGAAATATTACATCCACCATCAGACATAAATACAATCATTTTTTTTGGAGCACCTGTCTGTGTTTTTAGTAGTTGAATTGATTGATTTATCGACGCATCAAAATTATTACCTCCGGTAGAGTAGATATTATTCAACGAGTTTAACAATATGTTTTTCTGACCCACAGAAGTAAAATTACAAAGTATCTGAGGCCTGCTGTCTTCAGCCAAAATAGCTACATTATCTTTATTCCTTAGAACATTAATAAACGATTCAGCTGCCTTTTTTCTGCCTGCTTCATATGGATCGTTGTATTGCATACTACCCGAACAATCAATGACCAAAACTGTGCTTAATCCACTTGGAGCATAATCATAATAACTCGGATATAATTCAGTAGACCATGCTTTGTACCATTCTTCCCTATTAACTATCATATACTTACTGAAGTGTGTAGTCTCCACACTTACAGTAGAGTTCTCCTCATCAAGCATAGTGTCCAACTCAACAAAATTGTCATTTTCTTCATCATACCATAAAAATAGCAGATTGTCAAATTCGGTATCGCCAAGTTTAGACTTGTCGATCACATAAGTAAGCGTAGCCTTATCAAACTGCGAAGTCGTTTTGATTTCAAAAGGCTCGCCCACAAGACCTACAACCTCTGAGCAGAGTATATCCTTGTTCATAATGCTCTCAACGGTTGTGGTTTTCTGGAGATTACCCGTGCCCTCCATAGATACACGAACCTCTGTAACGGCACAATCCTCGTTTTCAACCTTGTGAATAAACGTCTGTAAACGCTTTTCATCACCATCAAGAATACTATTTTCGTTTGTATCGGGATTTGTAGGATCAGTTTCAAGATAGATTTCATCGCCGTCTTCTAAACCATCGTCATCGGTGTCTTTCTTTAGCGGATCAGTATTATAAGTATTGATTTCTTCTCCGTCATTAAGTCCGTCGCCGTCCGTATCATCATTATAAGGCTCTGTACCAAGTTCATACTCCTGAAGATTTGTTAATCCGTCTTCATCAAAATCCTCATCACCGTCTGTAATTCCGTTTTCATCTGTATCAATCAAAGTCGGGTCAGTTCCGGTAACAAACACCTCATAATAGTCATCAAGAAGATCACCATCGGTATCTACCAACGTGCTATCACTTCCAAGATACTGCTCAACGCAGTCAGGAAGCTTATCTCCATCGGTATCTTTGAGAAGCTCCCAATTATTCATATCTTCAAAGAAATCAGGTAAGCCATTGTCGTTTTCATCCTTCATATACTGCCATTCATCGACAGGTATATCCAAAGGCTCTGAAACAGTGCCAACCAATTCGCCAGCATTGCCACTATAGTTAGCGTTTACGCTTGGACAGTTGAAAGTTATTGTATCCGCAATAATGACAACATTATTGAGATTCAGATTCTGAGCCATTATCTCAACGTTGCCGAAAGGAGCATATACCAGACCATTAAGATTAACGTTCTGGCTGTCAATCACAATATCTCCATACTTTGAAAAGATGACAGAATTGTTTGTGTTTTTTACCTCGCCGTTAAGGGTAACATCTTCAAAGGCTTTAAGCGCCGTGTTGATATTTATGTTGCCTGTAAGAGTAGCATTACCCTCAACCTCCAGCGGATCATTGATGTTTATGTTTATTTCTTCAAGAGTGTAATCCTGTGAATATTCATCAATATTATTGCCTGAAAAATAGGCTGAATCGATCTTATCAAAGATATATATCATTTCTTTGCCTGCATTCTCAGTTTTCGTACCATTAACGTTCAAATTCCCATTTGAAACTATTGTGCCGTTTGTCGCTATATTTCCATTCACACAGAAATTGTTAGCATTAATGGTGATAGACCCCTCTGTATCAGAAGCGGCAAACATTGTGTAGGGATACTTTTCTGCTGCCTCCTCTGCTACTGCCGGCAAACTCGGTAAAAGAGTTGCCGCCATAGCTACACTCATTACGCCGGAAAGTATTCGTTTGAAGTTGCTTTTAAGTTTCATAACTTCTCCTCCATTTCCGCAATACGCAAATATATATTCAACTCTATATATTCGAAATACTGCATATTATCAGTCCGTATTGTGATCGTTCAGTATTGGTTCTACGTCAGAAAAACCAATAATTCACATATCTTAGTTCATTGGAATCACCAAACCTCTCTGCCTAAAGCATAAACTGTAAATTAATACAAAACCTCCGCACTGTAAACAGTGACCGTTTCGTAAGATGTGCCCTTGTAGACCTTTGCAACTGTTTTAACACGGTAGGTTCCGCTGCCAATCGGCGAGAATGAGTTAGGATAACTGCAATACCAGCTGTTAAAAGTTTTGCTCCAGTCGGTTATTTTGCGCCATGACATTCCGTCTTTTACCTGCAAGGTCTGAGTTACAACGATTTTAGTTGTTGTTCCCGATATTCCGTAAACGGTACTCTTGCAAGATGCCACACCACCAGAAATACTCAAATTGCTATATGCTTGATTAGTATACAAGTAACAAGGCGAAACAATACCGCCGTTATCAGGTGGAACAGCAGCCAACACCGTAGTTCCTCCCAC
>NZ_QTXU01000043.1:0-6028 GCF_003461785.1 Ruminococcus sp. AM43-6 | reverse complement strand
GTTCCTCCCACCGAACAGAAAATCAGGCAAGCCATAAAAACAGGTACAATTTTTTTCATAATATCTCCTCCTACAAAAAAATGAGTGCAAGAGAATTCTTTCCTCTTACACTCTTAATGACAACAAAATATTCGTTTTTGTGAGCTGTTTTTCAAGATTTATTTCGATTTTGTAGACTTGCACAAAGATAATGTATCTTTTTTATTCAAATTGCTTGTGATTTTAAAAATATATTCGCCGTTATCCCATGAAATACAGAAATCATGGTTGGTACTTTGAATAAGATATTCCTGTCCTGATTCATCAGTGTAGTATTCAAGTTCAGAATGTTCGTTATCAAAATAACCTGAGTAACTATCATGAACGAATTGCTCGAAAAAGATATATTTATCACCATTAAAATAAGCGGCGAATATTGTTCCGCTATCTCGGTTATAATCAGATAATTCAAAACCGTCGGGCAGATTTGAGATCGCATATTCTTCTTTGATAGTTGCCGGATAATCTTTTTCAGTAGCGTTGTTTACCGAAACGGCAGTGAGATCTCCGAAAATACTCATAAAGAAATCATTAACCGCCTCACGTACCGCTTCAACGCTCAGTGAAGATGCCGACAAAATTATTATGGCAGCCACTATACACGCCGCTCGCCTTCCTCCGGTACATATCAGATTAAAATACGGTTTATTCCTTCTTCGTATAAGTTTGTCCATCTTACGTTCGAACTTTTCTGAGAACTCGGCATTAACATCAAAATTTACAGAGTCAATAAATTCATCAAGCTTAGGTTCAAAAGCCTCGCCTATAGCTCTTGATAATATTGAATAGTTATCCATTATAAATGCCCTCCTTTTCAAGCAGCTTTGCAAGACTATCCTTTGCGTGCTGAAAACGCTGTCGTGACGCCGCATTGGAAATATGCAGTGCTAACGAAATCTCACTGTACCTCATGCCAAGAGTGATTCTCAGGTAAAGAATTTCCTGATCGGTATATGAAAGCCGCTTGATACAATCAACTATATTATCGTAATTTCTGTCACAAAGCGTCTCGTCTGTTAATTCGGGAATATCTTCGCTTAAATTCATAGCTTTAATGTGTTCCTTTTCTTTTTTCAGTAAATTCAAAGACACGTTTCTAACAGTAATGACAATATAATAGTCCAATTTGTGAGATTCTAAATTTTTAATTTTTTGAAAACTTTTTGCGAGACTAAAAAAAGTCTCCGAACAAGCTTCTTCGGCTAACGTTTTATTTTTCAAAATATTAAACGCAATCGCATAAGCCTTAGACCTATTTTGATTATATAAATCCTCAAATGATTTCTTATCGTCTTCGTTATCAATTAAGGTTAAGTATATTGCAAGCATAATGCCCCCCATTTTTTTTTGTTTATCATTTTCATACAGCAAAACCAAAAACTCCGCCAACGCCCGTAATTTCGCCTTAAACTCGTCAGATATTTCAACGGATTCCTATGCTGTCCTACCCTCCAAGGCATCCTTAACCGCCCGGTTACACAACCGCCACCATTTCAGCTTACTCCCGTTATGGTATTCCTTGCGAAGAATCTCTGTTGCAGAATTAACAGCCTTGTTTACAGCGTTTCTGGTGATCAGCATATAGTCCGCAATGTCGTTAACGGAGGTCTCTTCATACCCGAATGCACCATATTTTCTGCCGAGAATTTCTCTGTCCCTGGCTGATAAGTTTTCAAACAATTCCTTGAAAAGCTCAAGGCTAACTTCAATGTAAACCTTGTTATCGGGGTGCAGATCGTTAACGACAAGCCCAGGATTTTCAATGTACTCAATTCCGTTCTCTGTTTCCGCCCGTATCATCAGCGTTTCCGTTTTAAAAGAGAATGACAGACAGCTTTGAACGGTTTTCCTGTCCATGCCAAGCTCCTTGGATATATCCGAATTTGACATACCTTCATTATGCAGCTTGCGGCATCTTTGTATTTTTGAGAAATCGGAATGTGAAAGTCCTGCCGGAGAACTGAAATTTTCAATAAACTCCTGCATTGCATATCGAAGTTGGGGAGTAAGATATGTCAGTAGACTGCCCTTTCTTGCGTCATATTTTTTTGCTTTCAGCTTTTCAAAGAACGTCAAACTGCCAACCTGAACAAGGTCTTCAAAGGTATCGCTGAAACGCAAATAATTTTTGTAGTCTTTTGCGACCGCAGCAGCAACGCTCTGTATGAACCCGACATTCTGCTCGTACAGATCATATAAAGCTTGCATATTACCGTCATAATATTTCGATATCAGTTCCTCATTTGTCATTCTTAACCGCCTTTGGTCTGCCTCTCTTCGGAACGTCAAAACCGCATAATTTGTAAAGATTTTCAGACTGCATTTGCTGTTCAAATTCCTCATTGCTGAATTCGGGAGAGGTCATTGCTCTATGGTACAGTTCTTCTGCTTGTCGCAGAAGAACAGATTTTTGTTTTTCATCAATAACTTTTCTCTGATAGCTTCGCATAACCCTGTTAAGACAGCGCCGATATGACTGATATTTCGGATTATCCGCATTTTCTTCCTTAATTCTGACCGTTCTGTAAGCCATCTGATTACAGGTAAACCTCGGATTTTCAGGCGCAGCCTTGTCGCAGTATCTTGTTTTGTAGCCTTTGGTCATAAGAAAGAATCGTCCGCAATGTTCACATCTGCGTATATGATGTCCTGCCATAAGACCTTTTAGAAAATCGACCTTTAAAAAGCTCTGCAATCTCTCAACATGGTAGTATTCCGCAATTACATACTCTCCGCAGCCATCGGTTATTTCTTTGGGGATCATATTCATTTCAAGAAAATCAGCGCTTGTATACGACATATATTCATTCATGATAGGATTTGCGGTCATCTTGTACGCCATAGGATTTGTAAGGAAGTCGTAGTAAGTGGCGGCAAAATTTTCGGGATCAAGCTTTTTAAGATGTGACAGAAAATCGTTCACAAAGTAATACATAGTCTTATTGAAATTAAAAATATCATCGATCACAGGCTTGTAAAGACTTGCGGTCTTGTAATAAAGTTCCCAGTTTTCGGAATTCATAATTGTGCCGTCCATATCAGTAAATCCTTTGAAAAATTCGACAGCATTCTGAGTATCAAGAACCTGAAATATTTTATGTTTTTTCAAAGCCGTATCTATTTCGACCATCATGCTGTTCAGCCTGCCCCACTCCTTTTTTAAGGGCGGTATATATTCAACGGAATTATCCTTTTCAGCATTGATTTCATGGTTCATTATGTATTCCGCCGATCTATACTTATCATATATCTCTTCGAATTCGGAAGGAGGTATATTCATACATGATGCCGAAAGCTCGCCCAATAAAAAGTCCTGACCGTTGACCTCGATCATATTTCCTTTGACATAAAAACAAATATCGTTAAACATAATTACACCTCAAGGCTGTCGTTTTTACAGTTTCCAAATTAAGTATATCACATTTTGTCGTAATATGCAACAGAAAATGTCGTGTTGAGCGAAAATTAAATGTTACGTGATTTTATTCATTTTCCGGATTTCCGCATATAATAATATCAGAGAGTTAAAAACGCGCCGCAGAAAACTAAATCTGCGGCGTTTTTTGTTTGCAGAACCGAGGTCAGCGGCTTTGCATATTAAAAGGAGGTCGATAAAATGAAAGAATTAAAAATGTACAGCAGCGAGTATATTATGAATACTCCGATGAAACCGATCGAATATTGTGTTGACGGTTTGATCTCGCAAGGATTGTTCGTTCTCGCAGGAGCACCGAAAGTCGGTAAATCGTGGCTGGCTCTCGATATGTGCCTGTCCATTGCAAAAGGAGAAAAGGTGCTTGGAAAAGAAACGTTATGCGGTCATGCGGTATATCTTAGTTTAGAGGACAGCCTGATACGTCTGCAAAACAGGTTGTACGAACTGACAGACGAGCCGTCCGACAATCTTAACTTTGCAATTATGGCGGAATCAATTTCAAATGGTCTGCCTGAACAAATTGAATACTGCAGGAAGCGGTTTGACGATTTGAAAATTGTTGTGATAGATACTTTGCAAAAGGTACGTAACGAATCGGAGTCAAGCTACAGTTCAGATTACAAAGAACTATCCGTTCTAAAAAGTCTTGCGGACAAGCTTGGTATAGCTATAGTTCTGGTTCATCACACACGAAAGTGTTCCGACGGCGATCCGTTCAATATGATTTCAGGCAGTACAGGTTTGAGCGGTTGCGTTGACGGAAGTATGGTTCTGATTGAAAGCAAGCGTGGAAGTCGAAAAGCTAAACTGTATTGCGTAGGTCGTGATATTGAAAATCAAGAGATCAATGTTGTGTTTGAAAGCAGCAGATGGAAAGTGTCTGATGAGATTAAAAATATCGAACCCGACTATTTCCCCTTTGCTGTTCACGACTTTATGGTAACTCAGAAAAAGTTTAAAGGCTCTGCTACTGAACTTGCTGAAAAGTTATCTGCTCTGCTGGACAAAGAAATGTTTTCAAATCGTGTCAAAAAAGATTTAATTCAACACGCTTATGAATTGCTGGATTACGGAGTAACGTTTGAATCCAAACGCAGCAACGGACAGCGAATAATTATTCTGAATTACGATATGAAAAGTGACAGCAGTGACGGCAGAAATCTTATGCCGAAGGAGTGTGAAAACGCTGACCCTGCTGTCACTTGCGGTAACAGTGAAATGCTTGAAAAGCCTTTAAATACGTTGCTTGCGATTGATGAGTACGAAGTTGAGGCAGAAAAATCCGCTGTCACTGTTTGTGATTCTGCCGACCCTGTTGATGACGTTACTGACCCTGCCGCTAATGAAGTTTATGAAATCGAGTTAATGAGCCTTGATGAAGTACTGCATATGTCTGCTAATAAAATAAGAAGTCAGCTTGCGAATAAGGGGATTGAAATTCCGCCGTTTGAAACGCAAAGAAAGGCAACGTAAGCCGATTTGCGTGGCTTGAATTTTTGTCGGGTAAGTCTAGCAGAAACAGCTTAAAAGCCGACACAGGCTATTTGTGAGCCGCTGTGGGCGATATGTGGGAGAGGTTTTAATTCTGATAATAAAAGGCGATTGTCAATCTGCACAAATACCGGATATGCAGAGGTTAAAGTAAGCATAACTAATAATTTGCAAGTTAAAGCGACGGTGTCGCACTCACAGCGGACAGCAAAGCTGACCGCAATATTTTGCCGAAATTACGGAGGTTTTCGGCTCTCGAGTAAAAGGAGTCTTAATTTGCAAAAGTATGAAACGGAGGTGTCGCAGCAAGTAAAAAATCAATAAAAATGCGGAAATATCGCCCTTTGGAGTGTGCACCAAAAGGTAATACCGCAGGAAACGGAGGTAATTATGGCAAAGAAAATAGGAATAAGCTTAGACAATGAAACTTTGGAACTTTGTGATGAGTATGCGGAGAAAACTTCGCACTCACGTTCAGAATTTATAGCCAAGGCGATAAGGGAGTATGTTTCCTCAATTGAAGTCGGCAGGCAGAAGAATATCATCGCAAAAAATCTTGCAGATGAAATCGTGAAAGGTAGCGAGGCAGGGATAACTAAAATCTCAAAAGGCTTGTTCAGATACGCAGTTGAGCTAGAAATTGTGATTATGATACTGTCGGAGCTGGCTGATATTCCTCCGAAAGTTATAGCGGAGTATCGCAAGGAGGCGGTGCGTAACGTTCGCAGGACAAGGGGTAAAGTTAACCTTGACGATTTGATTGCAAGGAACAACCGTGAATTTGCCGAACAAAATATAGCTGAAAATTCTTGCGAATATGGCGAAGGTGATGTTATCGTTAACGCCTATGAGGTTGATGATAACGAATTGTAAAATCGGTGCGTATCAAATTCGCACAAAAAATTTAAAACGAAAGGACTGAACTGATTTGTTTACACGAATTTTCTCAACATTTGTTCCGATATATATCGGAGAGCAGGAGGTATATGGACACAAATATTATAGAAACCTGCTAAGAAAAATCAATAGGCAAAATGAACAAAGTTGAGAAAAGAAGCAAAG
>NZ_QTXU01000042.1:0-12383 GCF_003461785.1 Ruminococcus sp. AM43-6 | reverse complement strand
TGTCTATCTCTCTTTTCTTTTTTCTTAATTTTGTCCAATATCTATTGTAGCACTACAGGTGATAATGTGAAATTTAGGTGAAACACTTGAAATCCGTTGAGATTTAGTGTATAATTAAAATTAAGTTATTTTTAAGGCAGGCTTCTGCCTTTTATTCAGAAAGGTCTTGAGTGTATGATAAATGTTGGTTTTATCGGTGCAGGAAATATGGGCTATGCTATCATGAAAGGCATTGCAGGCAGTAAAATGAGTAAGAATATTCAGCTTTACGCTTTTGATAAATATGCTCCGATACTTGATAGACTTGACGAGCTTGGAACAGTAAAATGTTCAGGCTGTGCAGAGGTAGTTGAAAAGTCAGAATATGTTTTTCTTGCAATTAAGCCTCAGCAACTTGACGAGGTGCTTGATGAGATAGCTCCTGCGGTAACAAAAGATACGGTCATAGTTTCTATCTGCGCAGGCATTACAGATGATTATATCGCTTCAAAAACTGTGGCTGGCGCAAAGGTAGCGCTTGTTATGCCAAACACTCCTCTTCTTCTTGGGGAGGGCGCAACTGCTCTTTCACGCTCTGACAGCGTAACAGATGAGGAGTTTGAGCTTGTTTGCAATATCTTTGGCTCATGCGGCATGTATGCCGTCATATCAAAGGATAAAATGAAAGAGATAATAGCAATAAACGGCTCATCTCCTGCTTTTATCTATCTGTATGCTCAGGCATTCGTAGAGTATGCAAAGAGCGTTGATATTGATGAAACAGTTGCAAGAGATCTTTTTGCAAAGTCGCTTATCGGCTCTGCAAAAATGATAACTGACAGTGGCAAGTCACTTGACGAGCTTATTGAAATGGTATCATCAAAGGGTGGCACAACTATCGCTGGTCTTGAAAAGCTCCGTGAGGGCGGTCTGCCAAAGGCTGTTGAGGACTGCTGCAAGGCTTGCACTAAGAGAGCTTACGAGCTTTCAAAATAGTTATTTTTTCTGCACCGTGGCATATACATTACTCAAAGGAGTGATGTATAATGAACAGCGGGACAGGCATATACAAAAGCGGGGTTCTTGCATTTTTTGCAGGAGCTATCCTGATTGGTGCGCTTTTGGGTGCTGTTACTTTTTGCTTTATGGGCAGCGACGAGCTTTCAATGCTGTCGGTGTTTTCAAACAGCTTTGTTGACGTGAGGTCGTCAGGTGATCTTGAAGAAATTCTTGTGAGGTCTTTTTTCAGTTCGACTGTTTTTTTAGCAGTTGTGTTTTTGTCAGGTTTTTCTTCACTGGGACAGCCTTTAGCTGTTGCAGTATTGCTGTTGCGTGGCATGGGCTGGGGTGTTGCAATGTCTCAGCTTTACAGCATTTACGGCGGACATGGTGCATTACTTTCGGCGATGTTTGTACTTCTTCCTGCGGTCATAACAGCGGCGGCACTTATGATAGCCGCAAGGGAAGCTGTCGCTATGTCAAATATCCTGCTGTGCATTGTTTTTTCTGAAGGACAGCATAGCGGTCTGCGACAGACGGTGCGGCTTTATGCTGTTAAGTTTCTTGTGCTTGAAGCGGCGGCGGCTGTTGCGGCTGCGCTTGAATGTCTGCTGACGATTATTTTTGCAGGACGAATTTAGTATACAGTATACAAAGAATGAAATAAAATTCGGGGTAATTTCGGGGACTATTAATTTTAAGGAGCGGTGTAATGTCTTTATTTGGTAATTACAATACCCCTGGCAGAGGTGTGCTTAAAGCACCTCAGGAGAAAAAGGGTATTTTTAAGTTTTTTGAAGTCTATGGCAGGCATATGTGGAAGCTTATGGAGCTTAATTTGCTGTATTTCGTTTTCTGCATACCGATGACGCTTATGGTTATACTTATGCTTATGACATCAAATCCAATATGGCTCTTACTGGCGATACCGTCAGTATTGGTAGGACCTGCAACGGCTGCAATGACAAAGGTTTGCCGAAATTATTCTCAGGAAAGAAATGCGTTTCTGCTACATGATTTCTGGGATTCTTTCAAGAAGAATTTTAAGCAGGGCACTATCATGGGCGCCATAGATATCATCTTCGCTATAGGATTTATGGTCGGTATTCCAATGTATAAATATTGGGCAGAGCAGAACTCCATGATATACATTCCGTTTGTTATCTGCATAAGCTGTCTTATCGTATTCTTCATGATGCACTTTTACATCTATCTTATGATAAGCTCCACTAACCTTAACATGAAGCAGATAATAAAGAACTCGTTTTATCTTGTGAGTCTTGGCATAAAGCAGTCCCTTTGGTCACTTTTGGCATCGCTTATCGTTATTGTTATGATGTATCTTTTCCTGCCGTATTCTCTGTTCATATTGCCATTTTGGCCTCTTTCGTTCATATGCTTCGTGACTTGCTTCAATTGTTATCCTGTTATCAGAAAACACGTTATCCAGCCTTACTACGATCAGCGTGGTGAAAGCAATCCTGAGTTTGCATACAAGAATGCAGACCCTGACGAACAGCTCTTTGAGGATAGAGCGGCGGAAGAAACTCCTGTCAAGACCAAAGAGAGCAAAAAAAAAGGCAAAACAATCTCATAAAAAACATAAGGACAGCTCGTTTGAACTGTCCTTTGTTTATGCTAATTATTTTTCGATCTCGCCAAGTGAAAGCGCTTTGAGATAAGCGTTTATGAAACCGTCAAGGTCGCCGTCCATAACAGCGTTTACATTGCTGTTTTCAAAACCCGTTCTGTGATCTTTTACAAGAGTGTATGGCATGAAAACATAGGAACGTATCTGAGCACCCCATGCGATCTCTTTCTGAACACCCTTGATATCCTCTATCTTCTCTAGATGTTCACGCTCTTTTATTTTGATAAGCTCTGCTTTGAGCATTTTCATTGCATAATCCCTGTTCTGGAACTGTGAACGCTGTGTCTGGCATGATGTAACGATACCCGTTGGTATGTGGGTAAGTCTTACGGCTGATGACGTTTTGTTGATGTGCTGTCCGCCTGCACCGCTTGCACGATAAACGTCCATTTTAATGTCCTCAGGACGGATATCTACTTCGATTGTATCGTCTATTTCAGGCATAACGTCCACCGCTGAGAATGACGTGTGTCTGCTTCCTGAGCTGTCGAAAGGTGAGATACGCACAAGTCTGTGTATTCCTGCTTCACTTTTAAGATAGCCATAAGCGTTTTCGCCCTCCACGATAACGGAGGCACTCTTCATGCCAGCCTCTGCACCCTCGAGATAATCAAGAGTAGTCATTTTGAAGCCGTGGCTTTCACACCATTTGTGATACATCCTGAAAAGCATTTCGCTCCAATCCTGCGCCTCAGTTCCACCTGCTCCTGCATGAAAGTTGATGATAGCGTTGTTGTGATCATACTCGCCTGTAAGCAGAGTGTCAAGCTGTGCAGCGTCAAGACCCTCTTTTAGAGTTTTAAGCTCAGACTGTATTTCGTCGATCATGTCCTCGTCGCCCTCATCGGCTGCCATTTCAATAAGCACTTCGATATCCTCAAATGACGACTTGAATTTATTGTATTTTTCCAGTTTGCCCTCAAGATTTCTTGTTTCCTGCAAAACCTTCTGCGATTTCTCCATGTCGTCCCAAAAATTAGGCTCTGCGGCTTTTTCGTGAAGCTCTGCGATCCTTTCCTGAGAACGTTCAATATCGTATACGTCATGCAGCTCGCTGATGATAGGTCTAAGAGCTTCAAGCTCTGACTTTAAGTTTTCTAAAAATACCATATCTTTTTCTCCTTATTTTATATCATTATATATTATAAAACTTTTTTTGTGAAAAGTAAAGGAAAAATATAAAAAAACTATAGCATTTTCCTGAAAGTTGTGCTATAATGTTATCTAAAGGCTTTAAAAAGCCTGTTTCAGCAAGAAAGGAAACCTGATATGGCTAATTATACAGGAAAAAAATGCTTTTCCTGCGGAGAAGTATTCAAAGATGGTGACGATATAGTTGTATGTCCTGAGTGTGGCACGCCTTATCATCGTGAGTGTTATCTCAAAGAAGGAAAGTGCATAAATGACGCTTTGCATGAAAGTGGTCAGAGCTGGGAGCAAACTCAAGAGAGTGTAGAAAGTGAGAATATACGCTGTATACGCTGCGGTTTTGAAAATCCGCCTGACAAGCTATTTTGTGAAAAGTGCGGAACACCGCTTACGAAAAATGATACTGAGGAACGTCCATTCAACGACATGGACACGCAAAATAACGCTCAGCAGACCGGCCCTGACGGACAGCCTTACGGTCCGTTTGGCAGACAGGTTGTATTTGATAAGGACTCAGATCTTGAAGGCATTAAACTAGATGACTATGCGAAATTTGTAAAGACAAATCCGCTCATATTTTTGTCTAACTTTATACGTTTTGGTAAATTTGGTGGAAAGATTTCCATAAACTTTGCGGCTTTCCTTTTTCCACACCTGTATTTTCTGTTTAGAAAAATGAATCTTGTGGGTATAATCATGCTTGTGGCTACGGCACTGCTCAATATCCCTACTGCGATAGAATATCTTAGTGCAGGAACAATGGGTTTCTCGCTTGATATCGGCATCGATGTGACTGGAAGGGTTTTTCAGGGCATTTCCGCTGCGACATGGTATGTTTCAATGGCACTTCAGTTTGTGGCAGGCTTTTTCGGCAATTATATGTATTATAAGTTTGCACAAAAAAAGATCCGTGAGATAAGGTCGGAGGATGGCACTGAGCAGGAGATAGCCGAAAAGATAGTAGCAAAGGGCGGTACATCATGGGGGGCTGTTATTCTTGGCTTTGCCGTTTATTCTGCGATAGTTGTGTTTGGCATTTTTGGTGTTACAAAGATATTTGCATGATTTTACAAAAAGTTCATAAAAAAGTGCAAATGACCCTTGACAGATAATCGGTCTTGTGTTATAATAATTGAGTTATCCTTGCTTGTGCAAATTGCGGCACAGGCGAAATCCAAAAGGAGGTGCAAATGCAATGGCAAAAATTAATGAGTCTTATGAGGCTATGGTAATTTTCAGCTCTAAGCTTGACGAGGAGGCTGTAAACACACTCACAGCTAAGTTCAATGACTTGATCGAGGCTAACGCAAGCGACGTTACACTTAGTAACTGGGGCAAGCGTAAGCTGGCTTATGCTATCAATTATGAAACAGAAGGTACTTATGTACTGTGGTCATTCACATCTACGCCTGAGTTTCCAGCTGAGCTTGAGAGAATTCTTGGTATCACAGACGGCGTGATCCGTTTCTTAGTAACGGTCAAGTAAAACTGCGAAAGAGGGAAAAGTTATGCTTAACAGAGTTATTTTAATGGGTAGGATCACTCAGGATCTTGAAGTAAGACAGACTCCTAGTGGAAATGCAGTTTTGAGATTCAATGTTGCAGTTGACAGACCAGTTCGTCAGGGTGCTGAAAAGCAGACTGATTTTATTACTTGCACTGCTTGGGGGCAGAGAGCTGAATTTATCAACAGATACTTTTCAAAGGGCAGAATGATCGCTCTTGAAGGTCAGATAAGAACAGGTTCTTATGATGACAAGAATGGTGTAAAGCATTATACAACTGAGGTCAATGTTGACAGTGTGTCTTTCACGGGTGAACCAAAACAGCAGGGAGCAGGTAACTATTCCAATAACTACGGAAATGGTGGTTATCAGCAGAATAATTACCAGCAGAACAATGGTGGATATTCACAGCCTGCAAACAATTCTAATCAGAATAACTATAACAATGCTCCATCAAATGACGCTTTGTCCATTGGTGACCTTGATGATTTTGAAGAAGTATTGACCGATGACGGAGTACCGTTCTAAGCAGAGGAGTTTTGAAAAAATATTTCTCTAAGGAGGGAAATTTACCATGGAAAAGGAAAGAAATACAAGCAGACCTATGAAGAGAGGTCGTAAGAAGGTTTGTATGTTCTGTGCAGACAGAGCTGAAAAGATCGACTATAAGGATATCGCAAAGCTTAGAAAGTGCATGACAGAGAGAGCTAAGATCCTCCCTAGACGTGTAACTGGCACTTGTGCTTATCATCAGAGAGAACTTACAACAGCTATCAAGAGAGCACGTCATGTGGCACTTCTTCCATATGTAGCTGACTAATAGTGTTTTCTATTTTGAGGTACCTTTATAGGTGCCTCTTTTTGTTAAGGGGAAGTTTCTGAGTGGGGCTTGCAAATGTATCATAAATGTGATATTATATACTAAAGCTGTATAACAAAGCATTACAGTATTTGTAGAGCTGTAAGGAAATGGAGCAACTATGAAAGATAAAACTGATGTTAAAATAAATAATATTATGCCGTGTGTTCCAACGAGAGATCTGGTAGTTTTTCCTGGAATGTCTATGCATTTTGATGTTGGCAGACCAAGAACTATAAAGAGCATGAAAAATGCCATGGACGGCGATCGACTTGTTTTTCTTTGTGCGCAAAAAGACGTTTATCTTGAAATGCCTGAAAAAAAGGATATGTTCAAGGTGGGTACTGTAGCAAAGGTAAGACAGATCGTTAAAGCACCTGATGGAATATACAGATGCTATGTAGAAGGTCTGCGTAAAGCGAGACTTGCTGAGTTTTATCAGTATGATGATTGCTATGAAGCTGATGTAAGACTTGTACCAAATTATTCAAAGGATAGGCTTGACGATGACGAACAACTTGCTGTTTTTCGTTCGGTCTTAGATGAGTTTGAAGAGTATGTTAAGGTGGTTCCTAAAATGCCTGAAGAGCTTTATGCCCAGATACTCGGTTCTAAAACGCCTGTCCAACTTTTTGAAAGTTTGGCATTTAATATTCCATTAGCTTTTACTGACAGACAGTCGCTTCTTGAAGCCCCATCTGTTTTAGATAAGCTAATTCTTATGATTACTATGCTTTCACGAGAGACCAATGTTTTATCTCTTGAAAGAAGGATACATAGTCAGGTCCATTCTCAGATAGAAGAAAGTCAGCGCGAATACTATATTCGTGAGCAGATCAAGGCGTTACAGAATGAGTTGGGTGAAAATGAAGACGGCTCAGATGTAAATGAGATCGATGATTACACACATAGGATAGATTCACTTGTATTGTCCGAAGAAGTTCGTGATAAGCTTATGGGCGAGGTCAGAAAGCTTTCCAAGATGGGTATGATGTCACAGGAGGGTGTTGTGCTGAGAAATTATCTTGACACAGTGCTTGCATTGCCGTGGAATGCTGTCACAAAGGATAGGACAGACGTTAAAAAGGCTAAACAGATACTTGACAAGGATCACTATGGCATGGCAAAGGTCAAGGATAGAATACTTGAAAATCTTGCCGTAAGAGCGCTTACTCCTGATGTCAAGGGGCAGATCCTCTGTCTTGTTGGTCCTCCAGGCGTTGGTAAAACTTCAGTGGCAAAGTCTGTCGCGAGAGCACTTAATCGAAACTTTGTAAGGGTCTCATTGGGCGGTGTTAAGGACGAAAGTGATATCAGAGGTCACAGAAAGACGTATGTTGGTGCAATGCCAGGAAGAATAATGAATGCCATGAAGCTTGCAGGAAGTAAAAATCCTGTTGTTCTTCTTGATGAGATAGACAAGATGAGCAATGATTTCAGAGGCGATCCATCGTCTGCTATGCTTGAGGTTCTTGACAGCGAGCAGAACAATGCTTTCAGAGATCACTATATTGAAGTGCCGTTTGATCTAAGTGATGTGCTGTTTATTACAACTGCAAATACTCTCGATACTGTTCAAGCACCTCTTCTCGACCGTATGGAGGTCATAGAGTTGTCTAGCTATACTAGGGAGGAGAAGTTCCATATTGCAAAGGAACATCTTATTAAAAAGCAGGAAGGTAAGAACGGTCTTAAAGCATCTCAGATACGCATCTGCAATGATGCTGTCTATAAGCTTATAGACAGCTACACAAGAGAGGCTGGCGTTAGAAATCTTGAAAGACAGATAGGCTCGCTTTGCCGAAAGGCTGCTAAGGAGATAGTTGAAGACGGCGTTAAGAAAGTTACTTTCAAGGCGGATAATCTTGAAAAATATCTTGGCCATGAGAAATATCTCCCTGATGTTGTATCAGATAAAGATGCTGTTGGCACTGTAAATGGTCTGGCATGGACGTCAGTGGGCGGAGTTGTCATGCCTTTGGAAGTCCTTGTACTTGACGGAAAGGGCAGAATAGAGCTTACAGGCTCACTAGGCGACGTTATGAAGGAGTCTGCAAAGATTGCCGTAAGCTATTGCAGAAGCGTTGCTGACAAATATGGCATCGATAAAGACTTTTACGAGAAAAAAGATTTGCATATACACGCTCCAGAGGGTGCTGTGCCTAAGGACGGTCCATCTGCAGGTGTTACCATGATAACGGGCATCATCTCTGCATTGGGTAATATAAAAGTACGCAGTGACGTTGCTATGACAGGCGAAATAACTCTTAGCGGCAAAGTACTGCCTATAGGCGGTCTCCGTGAAAAGACTATGGCTGCATACAAGGCGGGGGTAAAGACTATTATTGTGCCTTTTGCTAATAAGGGCGATCTTGATGACGTTGACGATACAGTAAAGCTTTGTTGCGAGTTCGTGTTCGCAAAGACTATTCAGGATGTGCTTGACGTTGCACTTGTTCCAAACAGCAAAAATAATGTTCCGCTTGAACTTCTAAGCAAGAACGAGCCGGAGCGAAAAAAATTAACGGTATAGAAAGGGCGCCTATGAATTATAACAAAGCAGAATTTTATACTTCATTTGGAAAATTCTCGCAGATACCTAAGTCTGACAGACTTGAATTTGCCTTTTCCGGCAGGTCGAATGTGGGGAAGTCGTCGCTGATAAACAAGCTTCTTAACAGAAAAAACTTGGCGAGAATAAGCTCTATGCCGGGTAAAACTGTTACAATAAACTTCTTTTCTGTGGAGAATATCTATATCGTTGATCTGCCTGGATATGGCTATGCCAGCGTATCAAAGTCCGAGAAAAGGCAGTGGGGCAGTCTTATAGGCGGCTATCTTGACGACGGCAGCAGACAGCTTGCACTTGTTTTTCAGCTTGTGGATATGCGTCATCCGCCGAGCAAAGACGATCTGATGATGATAAATTATCTTATTGACGCTGAGATACCATTTATAATCGTGTTCACCAAGGCGGATAAGCTCAAGCCTAACGCCAGAAAAGCACGTATGGAAGCTTTCAAGACAGAGATACCATGCTTTGAGGACATCACCTGTGTGGAGTTCTCTGCTATCACAGGAGAGGGCGTAGATGAACTGAGGGCAATAATAGACGATATATCCGAGGGGGCTGAGATAACGCCACCAGAGAAACTAGAAAGCGATACAGAGGACGAAGAAGAGGAATATTACGATGATAAAGAGGATATTTCTGATGAGCCGAAGTCATTCGGCGGTTTTCTAACGCCTAATAGAAGAAAAAATTAAGAGTAAATAAATAAAAAATTCATAATTCTCCTTTACATTTTTCATGACTTGTGTTAAAATATATTTATGGTTTAACACTTTACACCATGAAACGTAAAGGAGGTTTTTTTCATGAAAGAGAAACTTGAGATCAAAAATTTAGACGATCTTTATGAAGCAGTGCTTTGTCTTGAAACTGTCGAGGAATGCAGGCTGTTTTTTAAAGATCTTTGCACTATACCTGAGCTGAAAGCACTTTCACAGCGTTTTCAGGTTGCAAAAATGCTTACAAAGGATCATGTTTACAGCGATATAGTAAACGAAACAGGTGCTTCAACGGCAACTATAAGCCGTGTGAACCGCTCGCTTTCTTATGACGGCTCAGGCGGATATAATATCGTTTTTGACAGATTGGATAAGAAGGAAGATAAGTAATGAGCGGATACGGCAGATTTGCCTGTTACTATGATAAGCTTACAGAGAATGTCGATTACGGAAAAATTGCTGCACGGTGCCATGAGCTTATAAAACGATACAGTTCAGAGCATGAGGTAGTTTTGGATCTTGCCTGCGGCACAGGTTCGCTCAGTGAAGCATTTGCACGTCTTGATTATGATGTGGTAGGCGTTGATCTGTCGGATCAAATGCTGGAAGAAGCCATGGATAAGCGCTATGAAAGCGGTCTGAACATACAGTATCTTATGCAGGATATGACTGAGCTTGATCTGTATGGCGCAGTTGATGCTGTTGTTTGTGTTCTTGACAGCATAAATCACCTTGAAAATGAGGAAGCTGTCAGAAAGACTTTTGAGTGTGTATCAAAATTTACCTGCGATGGTGGACTTTTTATATTTGATGTAAATACTGTGTACAAGCACCGAGTGATCCTTGCAGACAATGCGTTCTGCTATGATCTTGATGGGCTTTTCTGTGCATGGCAGAATGAGCTCAATGATGATGACAGCGTGAGCATATATCTTGACTTCTTTGAGGAGCAGGAGGACGGCTCTTATTGTCGTTTTAGTGAGGATTTCACAGAGAGGATATATACGGACGAGTTTTTGAGCGAGCTTGTAAAGTCAAATGATTTTGAGCTTATAGGAAAGTATGACGGATTTGAGGACTCGCCAGTTAATGATAAAACGCAGAGAGTTCTTTATGTGTGCAGGAGAATAAACAGAGGGTGATTTTATGGGTAGAATAGTTAGAGTTATAAGTAAAGACGCTTCCGTTGTGTGCAGTGCTATCGACGGAAAGGATATTGTGTCACGCATTGAGGAGATACATAAAACTTCCGCTGTGGTCACGGCGGCACTTGGCAGACTTGCTATGGGTACTTCGCTTATGGGATTTGGACTTAAAGGCAAAGATGATTCTATTACTGTAAAAATGGACGGTGACGGTCCTACAGGTGCGCTTATATGCGTATCTGACAGCATGGGAAATGTTAAGGCGTATGTACAAAATCCAGTGGTGGAACTGCCACTTAACGATAAAGGCAAGCTTGATGTCAGAGGGGCTGTAGGCTCTAATGGTACGCTTAGTGTGGTCAAGGACATGGGACTTAAAGAGCCGTATTGCGGACAAGTACCTATTGTTTCAGGCGAAATAGCAGAGGACATAACGAACTATCTTGCTGTCAGTGAGCAGGTGCCAAGCGTCTGCGCTCTTGGCGTACTTGTAAATCCAGATCTGACAGTGAATTGTGCAGGTGGATTTCTTATTCAGCTTTTGCCGTTTGCACCTGAGTCAGCTATAGATCAGATAGAGAAGAATATAAACGGAATGGAGTCTGTAACAAAGCTTATATGTGGTGGTTTGACCACAGAAGCTATTGCAATGAAAGCCTTGGAGGGTCTTGAACCGAACGTTCTTGATGATTTTGAGGTTAATTATCGTTGCGACTGTTCAAGGGAAAGAGTAGAGAACGCTCTTATATCTTTGGGCAGGGCAGAACTTGAAGATCTTTCTAAAGACGGTGGTACTGACGTTGAGTGTCACTTCTGTGATAAGAAATATCACTTTACTCCTGAGGAGATTTTAGGGTTAATAAAAGAATAATATTTAATGAATATTTTATGTACACTATTCAGATGCCCGATAATAAAGCGTTTGCGGACTTAAACTTTTTTTGAGAAATTTCAAAAAACTCTTGACAAATGGCTTTGAATAGTGTATAATAAATATCGTCGCTGAGAGATACAACTCAAAACGACAGCTATCGGGAGCATAGCTCAGCTGGGAGAGCATCTGCCTTACAAGCAGAGGGTCACAGGTTCGAGCCCTGTTGTTCCCACCAAGCGGACTTATAAAGTCCGCTCATATGGCCGGGTAGTTCAGCTGGTTAGAACGCTAGCCTGTCACGCTAGAGGTCGTGGGTTCGAGCCCCATTCCGGTCGCCAATACATTCTTTATGTATCAGGTTTCGGTATCTTGCATATAATATTGTAGATACCACAAAATGCGGATTTAGCTCATCTGGTAGAGCGCCACCTTGCCAAGGTGGAGGTAGCGAGTTCGAGCCTCGTAATCCGCTCCAATATGGCGCTATAGCCAAGTGGTAAGGCATAGGTCTGCAACACCTTGATCCCCAGTTCAAATCTGGGTGGCGCCTCCAATGACTCACAGAGCTTCTGTTCTGTGAGTTTATTTTTTGCCTAAATATAATAAACAATCCAAAGTGACAACTGAGCTACGCTCAGTTGTCGCTTTTTGTATCAAAAGAACAAAAGCAAAGCAAAATGGACAAAAAGAGATAAGAAAAGGGAAATAAAGTGTAAAAAAAGCAGAAAGCGAAAAAAGGGGTTGACAAAAAGGCATAAAAGTGATAAAATAAACAAGTCGCCTCGAGAGAGAGCGATAAATGAAGAAGCGAAACGAAGGTAAAAGGTTCGGGAGAACAGAAGAGACCTGAGGAGTAGCACGAAAAGAACTTAATAAAAAGTTCACAAAGAAAAGTCTTGACAAAGCTTAGCTAATATGATATAATAGATAA
>NZ_QTXU01000041.1:0-14179 GCF_003461785.1 Ruminococcus sp. AM43-6 | reverse complement strand
TCTGCAGAAGCAAATTCATATTCTATTGCAAACGACATTACAACAACCCCGATAGCAGCCAATGAAACGAAAACATTTGGATTCAAGGCTTCAAAGGAAAATGGAGTAACAGCAGAAATATCCAACTGCATAGTAAAAGGAGTCACTATCAACGAAAACTTTGAAACTCTTGATTTACTTGAAACGGGACTTGTTCTTACTGCTTATGCACAGTATAATCAAGATGAAAGCGCAATTGATATTTACTGGAATACTACCATACAGAACGGTAAGTTTGAGATCCTGGAGTCCGATGACAATATAAAATACAGTAAATTAACTGAAACGAGTGATTTTATGTTTTACAGCTATAAAATCACAGAAAATTTCAGTGAAAAATATTTTATTGTACGTCAGACAACTAACGATGGCAGAACTGCAGAAGCTGATTCTATTCTTATCTCAAACAATGGAAACGGCTACTCTGTTGGTTTTCCAGACAGCGATAATGACGGAATTCCGGATTATTTAGAAAAGGACATAGGGACCGACCCTCAAAAAGCTGATACCGATGACGATGGACTTTCAGACTATGAAGAATTTTATTTGACAGGCACTGATCCAACGGTTTACGACTCTATGGCGAAAGGTATATCAGACGCTGACGCAGATTCTGATATGGATGGTTTGAGCAATAAAGAAGAATTGAATATTAAAACTAATCCTCTGCTTGAGGATACTGATAAGGATGGACTAAGCGACGGAGCTGAATCTCTTATATATGGAACAGATTCTTTAAAGTACGATACTGATGATGATGGTATTAGTGACGGTGATGAGATAGCTCTTGGGCTTGATCCTTTAAATCCGCAGACTTTTGATGTGCCAGATCCCGAATATATTTTTGAAGTTGATGTTCCTTCTGATACAGCAAGCTTTGCAGATGTTAATACCGATACAAATCCTTTTGAGGTGTCGGTTAAAATGAAAGCTGCAGGAAATATTCTGTCAAATCTTGATGCAAGAGAAAGCCTTTACTCAAAAGCAATGACAAATGATGCAACTTTAGGAATTTGTCCTGAATTTATTTACGATGAGGGTTGCAAAATTGAAGAAGCTGTGATACAATTTAAAATAGATGATGAGTATGCAGTCGAAGCAGATACTAAAAAGGCTGAAGATTCTGAGTTCTATGGAATAAAAAAGTATAGTATTTTCAAATTCTTTGAGGATACAGGAACGCTCCTTCCTGTTACAACCGAGATCAATGAGGAAAACAATACGCTCAGCACAACTGTAGATTCCCTTGGTTCTTATTGTGTGATTGATATGGAAAAACTTTTGAATGATTGGCTTGAATCTGAAGCAGAAACAGAGGAACAGCCAGAAGTATTTCAAAGTGTACGTTCATCAGTTATGTATGTAGCTATGCAAATGGTGCAGAACGATACAGGTGTTCCTACCACAGAAACTAAAACTCACATCAAGGAAAGTGAGCCTGTTAATGTTTTCTTTTTCTTAGATAATAGAAACGCAGTAGGAGAGAAAAACTTTGCTTTGGCAAAGGAAAGCATTATATCCGCTTCGGATATAATTTTGAAGAAGTCCTCAGATGCACACATTTATGTTATTTTATGTACAAATGCAAAATCCGATGCAGCTTATAAACTGATCGATGGTAATTGTGCCGATGACAGCTTTACAGATATTTCGAGTCTTGAAGGAGAACTTGACTCCATAACTCTCAGAAGCACAAATACTTTATCGGATAATTGTGTGCTTTCCGACTCATTAAATTATGCTTTAGATAATTATGATAAAGACAGAGCCACATATTGTTTTTATCTTTTTAATCAAAAAAATGTATTATTTCGTGAATCAACAGGACGTAGTTATTTAAGTGAAGCAAAAACGGCAGGCTTTAATGTAAGCATTATTTCAGAAATTGATAAGGCATACATAGACGGTTATGCTATTGATCTCTATAAAGAAACAAATGGCGTTCATATTAAAAAGTTTTCAAACTTTTCAAATGACATTCTTAAGCATATGTACAGTTCAGTTCCGGTAATTGATGACGATACTGAAACATATAATATGCTGTTGGCATCAGGTTTGCAGAAAGTAACACTCGATGCGCCTATAACCGAGGATTATAAGGAAGCAGCTCTGGATATGTGGAATAATCCTAGTTCTACTAAATATTCAGATTATGTCGATACAGATGAGGATGGTTTGTATGATTTTCAAGAGATAGATTTTATCAGTGACAGAATCAAATTTGTAGACGGAAAGGTCAAATTGCCATCGTTTCAGGATTGTCTGGACGAAAAAGATGATCTTTTCTATGTTGAAGATGGGTTGAGCAGATATATAGCTCAGATTGAAAAAGATGATTCGATGATTAACATGACTGATCTCAAGCATAAAATTTATGATAAGACCTATTTGCTGCCGATTTTGTCTGATCCTACAGATGAGACGGGCGATACTGACGGAGACGGATTTGTTGATTATTATGAGTATAAATGCCATGAAAACAGAAATACCTCAAATGATGAATTAAGTCTCAATTATCTAAATGGTCTTAAGTATAATAACTGGGAGGCAAAAAGTGATATTGGTCACTTGACTCGAACTGCTGGATTTAGTTATGATCCAAAACAGAAAATCTTATATTCAGACGCAACTCCTATTCAAAGGTTTTTTGGATTTAGCCGTACTGTAGATTTGGCAGCAGATCTGGTACTTAGCAGTTCTATTTATTGTGATCCTATATATTTCTACTATGATGGCAAAGAATACTTACTTGAACTTTGGAAAGGCCAATATGGTCTTATGACAGGAGTAGAAGTTGGACTTTATTATAGAAATCCGTGTATGGTTAGTAAAACGATAAATGTTTCAGAAGTTCTGACACAGATTTCTGATATTATCGAACAATATAGTGATGATATAGATACTATGAGAAGAATCTTAATGGCTGATTCTACTATTGCATATATTTGCGAATTAGTGAATGTTAATATATGGGTTGCAAATTCTGCTGATATTGTTTCGCTCATAACTAAAGGTTTAGAATATTTGGGAATCGTTGATGAAATTCAAGTTTTAGACTATGATGACGATATGGAAAAATGGTATCGATGTGTTGAAGATCAAGATATGATTTCTGTTAATTACGAAGTTTATAGAGGTGATAAACTCTTATTTGAAAGGAATGCAACACATTGGTGGACTACTGGCTTTGAGTGGGGAGAATTTACAGAGTATGAAAATGAATTAAATGTGAAAATAAAAATTGATTTCAATAATGATTATTTATGTGAAGCATTTATTAATGGTGGTTATTATCCTGAAGGTATTCAAAGGGCTAAACAACAAGAAGCCGATGAAAAGCAAAAACATGGTTTAAAAACAGCAATTGAAAATAGTATTAATTCCGGTAGTTATCCTGACTACGAATATAATGGTGGATCGATTGTAGAAATAACATATAGCGATTATATTATTTCTAATGAACCCAGTACAGACACGGGGCAAGTACAAGGTTCCTCTCAAAAAAACCTTATACAAGGAAATAATAAAGAAATGATAAAAGTATATAACCTTGCTAAGAGTAAGGCGGGTATAAATTATTCGCAAGGAGATGTACTGTATACAAATGATCCTAATCTTATGACTATTGAAAATTTCGTTACTGCGTTTTTAGAATCAAATTTCTTAACATCAGATGGATATTTAAATTGGTTAAAACATAGTATGAAAATGGGTGTATTAGGCTTGACAGAAAATAATGAAATAAGGTTTGATTTAAATCTTGCTTATAATTTACTATCAGGTCAGGTTTCGCTTGCTTATGGACTAGACAATATATCAGATACACTATTTCCATTGCTTACTTCAGTATTAGAATTAGGCGATCAAGGCATAACTACTGCTTTTTCATGTATATCGGACCTTTTCAGTAACACGGTCAAAAATATTGATATATATGAAATCTCAAACGGAGAATTATCAAAAGCAAGTAAGGAATTTATATCTAGTCTTTGCAATGAGTTGAGTAAGGTTGCTACTCAAAAATATTCATATTCAGGTAATGGGGAAGCTCATTATATATATGAATACTATGATGATTGGTATACTGAATATACTGGTGCATATGGTATTATGAACGAATATGGTTACTCTGAATATTTATATTCCGTAAATCATATGCTAGGTTTGAGCATGGCAGCAAAATTTGTTGTAGAGAGAATAAGATTACTAGATTTTGCTTAAGAAAAATAAGCCTTGGTACAGGTTGTACCAAGGCTCAATTTTAAGGAGGAATCTTCATGAAAAATATAAAAAGAATGGTATCTCTTTTCCTTTCAGGAATTATATTATTTTCTCTTGTTTCCTGTAGCTTGAAAGATAAAGTGAAGGAAATATCAGGTTTCTCGGATGCAAGTAAGATATTTCAAATAGCATTGGAAAACAAAAATGTAGAATTACTTAATGAAGTAATAAAGGAGTATCCGGATTACGATATCAATAAATGTGAACAGGGCTCATCATTGGCCAAGGCTTTATTTAACAATGGTGGTCGTGCTACAGATTATGAAAATATTACTTTTTCGAGAGCTATGCTAGATGCAGGAGCTGATCCAAATGTAAAATCAACCAATGGAGATTATCTGTTAATAACCACTTGTGATAATGATTTTTATTGGGCAACCGAGCTACTTGTGGAATATGGAGCAGACCTTGAAGTAAAGAATGATTTAGGATATTCTCCATTATATTTAGTTATGGCTAATTTCTATGGAGACAGCGAAGAAAATCGTATCAAAACCGCTAAATTTTTCGTTGATAAAGGTGCTGCAGTAACCACAGACCTATTTAATATAGACGAAAACAAAGATGAGGATCTCAGATATCATCATATAGGAGCATCACCTGTAGTATCAAATTATCTCATGAATATACTTCATGAAAAAGGTGAAGAAACAAATATGCCAAAGGCTATGGAATATGCTATATCCGGTGATCTGGATAAAACGATAGAATATATTGAGAAGGGTGAAGCTCTAACAGATAAAGAAAAGGAATTAGTATTCGATTATGCTTCATATTTTGGAATGCCGGATGAGTTTGAAACAATATGTAGATTAACAGAAATGCAAATTGATAAAGTTAATATGGAACGAATAATACAGTGCGGAAATCTGGATATGATACAATATTTGATAGAGAAATGTGGCTTTAAACTTCAAAGTGAAAAAGTAAGTCCTTCACAAGAAAACTATCTTAAATTAGCTGTTTTATTTGGATATTCTGATATTTTTGATTATTTATGTAATCACAATGCTTATAACCCGGGAGCGTCTGTTTTATTGGAAAGTGCGTTATATAACGGGAACCTTGACTTGTTTAAAAAAGTATATGAATATGAAGCTCAATCAACAGATATAACCGAATTGAATGAAATTTACAATTTGGACGGTTACTATCTTAACGGAAAGCTGGATTTTATAGATTACTTAATGAGTGAGAAAAATCATACTTTTGAATGCTATTCATTTAAGAATATTGATTTTGAAACAGCAAGATATCTTTATGAAAAAGGCAGACCTTTGAATATTACCGATCTTGACTATGCTATATGTCATAATGATATAGAGTATATACAGCTTGTGTTAGACAAAGGTGCCGACATCAATCAGAAATGCTATAGTTTTGATTACAGTAACTATGTTTCAAATTATAAGGAACAGGTTTCTCAATACGATAATTTCACAAGTAAGCATATATATTATGAAAATATTACTGAAAAAAACAAAGAGTTACCTACAGCCTTTAGTTACCTATTAAATAAATGTAATAGTGAATGTATAAAATTTATGATAGAAAACGGTGCAGAAATTCCTGATGATATTTTAATTTATGCATCGGAAGCATCAAAAGCTGTAAATCAGATACTTTTTGATAATAATGCAAACACTAATATAGATTTTTCTAATGTAAAAGGTGTAATGCGAAAAGATTATTCTCTGGAAAAATATTATAGATCAATCGGCCGGAGTGATCTTTTAGATTTATTGTAAAACGAATAAGATTACTAGATTTTGCTTAAGAAAAATAAGCCTTGGTACAGATTGTACCAAGGCTCAATTTTAGGAAGGAATCTTCATGAAAAATACAAAAAGATTGGTATCTCTTTTCCTTTCAGGAATTATAATATTTTCTCTTGTTTCCTGTGGTTTAACAGATAACATAAAGAACAAAATGATTGATAGCGATTCAAAGAATACTTTTTCTTATGCTGTTAATAATGGGAATCTTGAGCTATTTAAGGAACTTTGCGAGAAGTACCCTGATTTTGATTTGGACTCTATTTCATCTTCCAACACGCTTTTAATGAATCTGCTTTATACAGCCAACTGCCCAAGAAATATAGCTTATCAAATGGCTGATATAGCTTTGGAAAATGGTGCTGATTTATATATGTCAACCCCTAATGGCTCATCATATATTTATAATTCAGTTACAGATTACGAAGCAGTAGGTGTTGATAATTTGCAATACCTTTCCAGTAAAGGAGTAGATCTAAGATCTGTAGATGATGATATTTTAGGAAATCTATTGGAATGCTGTATTGATAACAACGTTAATAACCTTAATAGTTTTAAGGTTTTTGACTATTTAACTAACCAAGGGCTTACCGTGCGCAAGGAATTTATTGAAAAAGAGGGGTTGGAATCAAAATATTATAAATTTATCCAATCACCCAAAGCTATTCAATATGTAGTTTCACAATATGTAGATAACGGTGGAACGCTTGATCTGCCGAATTATTTGACATATGCTATAACAGGAGATATTGAAAATGCTCTTGAAGCGGCAAAAGACTCTGCAATCAGCGATGACGAGTTTGAAGTATTATTCACATATACACAAGCTTTTGGCACGGTAAAACAATACGAGGAGCTTCTCGGGATATATGGTGAAGAATGGAGCAAAAATCCTGCTGTAAACGCTATAGTCAGCTGTGATAATGCAGAAATGCTTGAATATTTTATCAAAGATATAATGGCACTTGAAAAAACTAAAGAATATAATCTGAACACAGATTGTTTTGATGTGGCGGCATATTATCATTATTATGATATTTTTGATGTCTTGATAAATAATGGCTACGATCTTTATGATGATTTTCTTGAAAAGCCATTATACGGAATACTCGGTTCATGTATTTGCTCTAATGATTACGACTTTGATGAATTTCTAAAGCTGTATGACTATATGGAGAAAAAGCATGAGCCGATAAACGAAAACTATGCCGCAAATTTATTCTCGGATAAAATTGATCTGAAAAGCGCAAAAAAATATATAGATTTTTTCATTGATGAGAAAGGAATTGATTTTCATTTGCTCAGTGCATCTGATGTTCAATATGATGTAGCTGAATATCTATATAAAAAAGGACGAACTTTACAGGCATATGATCTCTCCGACGCGATCAGATCTCAGGACTTAGAGCTGATAAAGCTGGTACAAAGCCAAGGCGCTGACTTAAATCAACTATGGTACGATTTTAAAGACGGTGATGAATGGTCGAGAGAATTTGACCAATGTCCGGAATACACCGAACAGCTAGAGGATACAAGCCACCCGAATTTCACCCCAAGACCGAGCAATTTTGAGATGAATATTAATTCAATAAACAGCGAGATAGTAAAATATCTTATTGACAACGGCATGGAAATACCCGATAACGCTTTAGAAACAGCGGTTTATGCTTCTAAAGCCACGGTAAAGGTGCTTATAGATGCGGGAGCTGATACTGATTTGAAGTTTGACAAACTTGAGCCTGCCAATGGCGGCGGTATCGTTCAAAAAGGCGATTTTGATCTGGCTGATTATTACAAACATTACGACAGAGACGATTTAGCAGAACTTCTTTAATATTGTTTTAAGGCGGACAACTAATGTTCGCCTTATTTTTTTTACCATTCACTCCGAATTAGCTGCTATTCACTCTAAAACTATATGAAAATAATAGATTTTACAATATAATAAATTCACAGAGCAGATTATATTAAGCATTGCTCTGACTACTCCATTTTGCTTAAAGCTGAAATGGAGTTTTTTTATGTCCATTTTTAAATACTGGCAGCAATACATAGCTAAATATCCGTAGCCTTCGTTTTGATTCAAAACAAAAAAATCAAAACGGAGGAATAAAAATGAGTAAGAAAACGATAAACGTGTATGACACCATTACAGGTCAGATAGTTGAGGTTGAAGTATCGCAGGAGGTGTACGAGGAGTACAAGAGAGCTGGATGGAGAGAGGAGAAAAACAATAGCTCGTTTTTTAAACATGAAATACAGTTTTCCATTCTGATCGGCGGCAAGGATGGTGCTTTTGAAAACTTTCATGAGTTCATTTCCGATAGTGACCCGACAACAAAAGCAGTAATTGAAAAAATACTTATTAAAGAAGTTCTGACTGCCCTTGAAAAGCTGAAAACATCTGACCGCAGACTTATCGAAATGATATATTTTGAGAATCTTACAGAACGTGAGTGTGCCAAAGAATTGGAAACCACGCAGCAAAATATACACAAGAGAAAGGAACGAATTTTGTACAAGATTCACAAACTTATAGAATTTCAAAAATAAATGGTTGTCAAAGTCCTTACATCGTTCCGTATACAAGTGGAAAGAAAAATCCATGCATCTTGACAATAGAATATCAACTCTGCAAGTACGTTGATCACATGGCCGGTATGAAATCTCGGCAGCCAAAGAAACCATACGCCAAGACCCCGAAAGGGTGAGCGATAAATGTGATGTTTCAAAATTCGGAACAGCTTTCAGGAACGGCGATGAAACGTGTGAGGATAATGATACTTCCCAGTAGGGGCTAAAATAGCGGGTGAAATGCCCATGAGACCGATAAGCTGTCGGTCGCTTGTAGAGTTCCGCCGTGACGGGTATCGAGGATAAATATCGCGGAAAATCGTCTGAAATTTACGAATCAGACGAAGGCAAAACGAATATAAGGCGGTTTGCGTGTTTTGCAGACCGCCTGTTACATATAAAATTTAAAGGTTAGGAGGCCGATATATGAATGATAACGATATGCCTGAAAAATCAGATATTCAACTGAAATACAATAAATTTGGAGTTAATATTCCTGCTCCTACAATCAGATTATCGAAGAAACATTCATGCTGCGGCTGCGTGTGGTATGTCAGAGATACAAATGTGCTGTTCTGTCCGTTTCATAGCTGTATAAGGAATAAGAAAGTTTTTGAAACTCTAAAGAAAAAGGTGAAGGAAAATGCTGATCAAACGAGGTGATATCTTTTACGCAGACCTTGATCCGGTTGTCGGTTCAGAGCAAGGCGGTGTTCGTCCCGTACTGGTAGTGCAGAATAATGTGGGCAATAAGCATAGCCCAACGATTGTAGTGGTGCCGATTTCTTCTGTTAGAAAAAAGGATCTGCCTGTGCATATTCAGATAAGATGTTCAGGACTGCCTAAAAATTCAACTGTTCTTGCTGAACAGATTCGCACTATTGACCGACGAAGGCTGCAAAAATATGCAGGATCTTTGGGCAGAGAGTTTATGAAAGAGATCGATAGGATTTTAAAGATAAGCATAGGAGTGGATTTTGATGACTAAGTTCGGACAGGCAGAGTATAACGACTTTATGGCAAGGATATTCGCAGATAAGCTTGATAAACTTCTTAAAGAAAGCGAAAAGCAGAATTACATCAACAGAAATACAGAAGATATATACAAAGAATTTGCGTCGTCAAAAGACGCAGCTTAAGGAGAAATTGAGATGTTAGGATTTATTATCGGAATATTTATCGGCGGAATTATTGGAGTGTTTGCAATGTGTCTGTGCAGAGCAGCCGCAGAAGCCGACAAATGTATGGATTTCACAGATTCGGAAGAATAAATTTATTGGGTTTGGTGATTCAAATTCAGAAAGATTTGTGGTATCCTTGTTGGTAAAACGGAGGTGAGAAAATGCCAACGGTAACGATAATACAGCCGACAATATCAGAAGAGCAAAACCATAAGCTCCGCTGTGCTGCATACTGCCGTGTATCATCAAACAGCGAAGATCAGCTTAATTCCTTTATGGCTCAGACAAGATACTACGAGAAAGCTTTTGAAAAGTCTGACAGAGAACAGCTTGTTGACATATATGCAGATGAGGGAATAACAGGTACTCGTAAGGACAAGCGTGATGAATTTCAGCGAATGATAAGCGACTGCCGCAAAGGTAAGATAGACAGGATATATACAAAGTCTATCAGCCGATTTGCCCGAAACACCAAAGACTGCCTGAAAAATATCAGAGAACTGAAAAGCTTAGGCATAACTGTGCTGTTTGAAAAAGAGAATATCGATACTGCCGATATGACTGACGAGATGATGATAACTATTATGGGCGGTCTGGCTCAGGAAGAATCGACTTCTATTTCACAGAATTTGCGGTGGGGTATAAAAAAACGAATGGAAAACGGAACGATAAAAATGTGTAAAGCAGCTTTTGGATATAAGTTGGTCAATGGTGAGCTTGTTTTGAAAGAAGATGAGGCGGAGATCGTTCGAAAAATCTTTGAATGGTATCTTAGCGGAGCAGGTACAACGCAAATAGCTAATAAACTTAATTCTATGGCGGTGGAGAAATACGGTAAAGAATGCCATTGGACATCTGGAACAGTATGCACAATGCTGAAAAATGAAAAGTACATTGGAGATCAACTATTT
Source organism: Ruminococcus sp. AM43-6 (assembly GCF_003461785.1). Lineage (NCBI taxonomy): Bacteria > Bacillati > Bacillota > Clostridia > Eubacteriales > Oscillospiraceae > Ruminococcus > Ruminococcus sp. AM43-6. The sequence goes on along the minus strand of NZ_QTXU01000041.1, from coordinate 3,418 downwards.
CAAAAGCGATACACAACAAGTGTTCTTCCATACAAAAGAGTTTACAATAGAGGCGAACATGCAAAGTATTATTATAGCCAAAGACATAAACCCATAATTACAAGGGAAGTTTTTTATAAGGTGCAGAAAATCCTGAATGAGCAGAAAAAGGCTCATAAGGGCTTTCAGCACAAGCATATATTTTCAAAGAAAATATATTGTGGAGAGTGCGGGACAATTTACAAGTTGAAGAAAAGTAAGACAGAAGCGTGTTGGGTGTGTAGAAATCACGACTATGATTCAGCAAGTTGTTCGATGAAGAGAGTATCTGAGAGGAATATTAAATCAGCGTTTGTGAAACTGCATAATAAATTATTATATAACTATCGTCAAATATTGACGCCTCTAGCTGTAAACTTAGAACGAGTAAATTTGAAAAGTTTAAGTAACAATACAGATTTACTTGAAATTCACAAGCAAATCGCTAAACTGAAAGAACAAACTCACGTTCTTGCAAGGTTGAAAACAAAAGGCTTTCTTGATAATGCAAAGTATCTTGAACAAACCACAGCGCTTAACTCAAAAATAGCAAAGTTCCAGACCGAAATAAAGAAACTGAACGTCAGCGATGAAGAAGATGAGACTCTTGAACAGCTTGATATGCTTATAGGATATTTTGAAAAGCGGCAGAAACTTATGGTAGAATTTGAAGAATCAGCGTTTGAGAGTATTGTCGATAAGATAGTAGTAAAAGATCAGAATGAACTGGAGTTTCACTTGATTGGTGGATTAGAACTTACGGAAAAAATATGCTCTTGATGTCTTGTATATCAAATTGCAGGGCATTTTTTGTTGGTATTGATACTGGACTTTTGCAAAGCTTTGTGGTATCATTGTCGATTGAAAGGAGTGAGTTTATGCCTAAAAACAGAATTATCCCATTCGGGTACTGTATGAAAAACGGTGAGATAATAACCGAGCCCAAAGAAGTCTATGCCGTTGTTACAATATTTGACGAGTATCTGGAAGGCAGAAGTTTGTCAGAGATCGCAAAGCTTATGCAAACAGAGAAAATTCGCTACAATGCTGTTTCGGATAAGTGGAACAAAAATATGGTCAAGCGGATCATTGAAAATGATAAGTATTTAGGCAATGATACATACCCGCAGTTGATCACCGAGGATATTTTCAAGAGAGCAAACGAAAAGCGAGTAAAGAAATCAACAACCATAAATTTGATATCCGATGATTTACAGAAAATCAGAAATCGTACATACTGTACCGAATGCGGTCACAGACTTTCACGGATAGGCGGCAACTCAAAGTATGAGCATTGGGATTGCAGAAATCCAGATTGTTACAAGCTTGAATATAGGCTTACAGACCAAATGATAATAGGGGCAGTTCTGACTGTTCTGAACTCGGCAATAGCTAATCCGAGTTTGTTGGAATCCGGCGGCGAGATAAGCACATATTCACCTACTGCCGATGTGATACGAAAACAGAATGAGATCGATCAGATGACAGATTCTCTGCAAGTGGATTTTGACAAAGTTAAAGCGGAGATTTTCAAGCTTGCGGAAATGAAATATGACTGCTGCTCATACAATGAAAGTCCGCAGAAAACAGACGAGCTCAAGGAATTGCTTAAAGGTCACGAACAATTAAATATGTTGGATATTGGCTTATTCAAAGCGTGTGTTTCACGAATCTGGATAAGCCATTTTTGTACCATAGAGGTCGAGCTTATCAACGGAGTAAGGATCAAGAATATTACTGAAAAAGTCAAAACGTCAAGGAGTGAAAACAATGTCCACAGCACCCAATGTAACGATAATCCCTGCGAAAGTGCAGACAGCTGAAAGTCGCAGTAAATACCACCAGTTAAGAGTTGCCGCATACTGCCGAGTATCTACGGCTCAGGAAGAACAGCAGAACAGCTATCAGGTCCAGATCGCATATTACACCGATCTTATCAACAGAAAAAAGGAATGGACGCTTGCGGGGATATTTGCAGACGGGGGTATAAGCGGAACTCAGACAAAGAAAAGAACCGAGTTTAACCGCATGATAAGAATGTGCAGGAACAAAAAGATAGATCTTGTGATCACCAAGTCAATATCAAGATTTGCCCGAAATACCGTGGATTGCCTTGAATATGTAAGACAGCTTAAAGACTTAGGGATCGGAGTTATTTTTGAAAAAGAGAACATAAACACCTTAACTATGACATCGGAATTTATGATAGCTCTGTATGGAAGTTTTGCTCAGGCAGAATCTGAATCCATAAGCAAAAACGTAAGCTGGGGCAAAGAAAAAGCCTACCGTGAGGGCAAGGTGCAGTTTCAGTATAAATATCTGCTTGGGTATAAAAAAGGTGAAGACGGAAAACCGGAGATAGTACCCGAAGAGGCTGAAACAGTAAGGCTGATATATACGCTGTTTCTCGACGGATACAGCATGAGCAGGATAAAAAAGCTCCTCGAGAACAAAGGCATTTTGACTTCACAGGGAAAGAAAGTATGGAACGAATCACTTATCCGCAGCATTTTGAAAAACGAAAAGTATGCAGGCGACGCACTTCTGCAAAAGACTTTTACCTCAGATTGTATCACTCACAAGATAGTTAAAAATCACGGCGAACGCCCGATGTATCTTGTGACAGATCATCATGACCCCATAATCGACCGTGACACATACAATAGAGTTCAGCAGGAGCTTGCAAGGAGAAGTTCAAAAAGAAAGGTATCAGATAAAACTATCACCGAACAAGGAAAATACAGCAGTAAATATGCACTTACGGAACTGCTTATCTGCGGAAAATGCGGCACGCCTTACCGCCGTACAACGTGGACTTCAAGAGGGAAAAAGTTAATAGTCTGGCGGTGTATAAGCCGGCTGGAACATGGCAGAAGATATTGCCCCGATTCGCCCACGATAAAGGAAGAACAGCTCCACAAAGCCATAGTACGAGCAATAAATAACTACTACTCTTGTGGTAACGACGTTGAAAAAATCTTAAAAGCGAATATCAGCAATGTGATTGAATGTCATGGGCAGGAAGAGATCACAGCGATCGAAAAAAGGCTTAAAGAGATCGACAAGGCAAGAAATGATCTGATAAGTCTCATAGCAACAGGCGGCTGTGATGAGGACAAGCTGGACAGCGAGTTTGAAAAGCTGTATGAGGAAGAGCAAAGCCTGAGTGAAAGACTTGCAATGCTGAAATCAAAAAATCAAACTTCCGCCGAAACTCAAGCCAAGCTTGATAAGATAATAGATATGATAGAGCATGAGAAATTCGAGCTGGAAAAGTTCGATAATGTACTTATCAGAAAGCTGATAGAATGTGTGAAGGTTCTGAGCAAGACGGAGATATTGTGGTTTTGTCAATATCACTTGACACATTTTATTCGAACAAGAATTATGCAGCGAGAAA
>NZ_QTXU01000040.1:11710-14240 GCF_003461785.1 Ruminococcus sp. AM43-6 | reverse complement strand
TATTTTTAAATGCAGCTTCATTTTGTTGCTCCTTTGATTTCTTATAATACAAGGCAATACCGCACAAAGACCGCTTGACAGAGTTATGCGGTATCGCATTATATTTTTATGCTGTTATCCATACTTTATCAACTCCGATCTATATTGTAAAATTACAAATTTATATCATCACTGCTTTGTGAATAAAATGAAAAATCACCCGTTTCACAATCTACCAAAGCATAGTATAATTTTTCCTCAGTAGGGCTATAGAGCGAAACAGTCCACATTGGAGTACTTGAATATACGCCCGTTTCAGAGTCCACCCAGTATATCTTATTTTCAAGACCTATGTAATCCACCTCGTAACTGGAATTATCACTTAAATTGTCATCAATATATCTAAGTGCAGAATATGGTGTTATCACCTTGTCGATATTCTCTTTTTCATATTCACAAAATACATTTTCATTATTTCTAAAACAACCTATATCGGACGAAGAAGTTATAAGCACTGTGTATCCCGCTGGATTTGAATTTATTTTGCTCAATCGACCTGTGAAAACATCATTGACAGAGGATTCCCTGCCCTCAAAGCCACTGTTAGCTGCTCTCAACGGTACTCCGTTATCCTGTTGCACCATATCTATTCTGAACGCATAAGTATCGTTTATTTTCTCAACTCTGATCTCAAAAGGCGACATTTGTGGGTAGCCAATTTTTCTCAGTCCCTCTGAAAATTCAGCACTTTTTTCTATTGCCTCACTTATGGACATTTCACAGTCTTTAAGCTTATATTTCTCATCATCAAAGGTGTTGCAACAATAATATCGTTTTACTGTAATGTTTTCATTAGTTAGAAAAAAAGCCTCAGCATCTTCGTCTTTGATCCATACTATCGAGCCACCATCATAATCAGTAAAGTAGGGATAACCTCCTTCGGCGTTAAGCTGATGATATTCACCCATATCGTCACTGCTAACACTTATTTTGCTAAGATCAACAGGACTGCCGTTTAAATAGTCTATAAATCTCTGCTCTTTATTGAACAGAAAACCGTCCGATGGCTTATATAACGTTCTGCTAACTGAACTCACATCAGATATTCTTACACTGTCACGAATAGTGAAATGGGCATACTCCAATTTGAGGGCTTTTGAATATGTATCTGTTATTTCATTTACAGGCACATATTCAGAATTAAATTCACTGAATTTTACATTATTAGTTTTGTTTGAACACGCTGAAAGTACCATGCACCCCGCAACAACCAAAATACAAATCTTTTTCATCATAATTTATCCTCTAAAGTAAGAGCCGCTCGTCATTACCAGCAAGATAATCCGCAGCGGCTCAAAATACTATTCTTTAGTTAAAACTTCCTGACGCAGAAGCACTTGAAACATACTTTGAAATATTTGTGTAACCGCCAGACACTCCAAATTCAGCAACAACATCATAAGAATAACCCTTCTTATAATTAGAATTTTTCCAATTTGTTGTTCCTTTGTTCCAGATATCGAAAGAACCACAATTAATAGTATGGCTTGAAGATCTGTATCCATTTGCTAAGACACTAAACTTGCCACTTGTATTTATGGATTTGCAGGTGGATTTTAAATAGCCATTATTCTGTGCCTTTATACCATACATCCATTTCTCACAAACGTTATCTGATGACGGAGCTCCTTTAGTATAGTGCAGATTGTAGGAGTTTGCCGCACTAGCCCCAATAGCCATAGAACTCATCATCATAACAGCAGCACCCATAGCTGCGATCCTTTTTACGATCTTTTTCATATTAAACGTCCTTTCATAATATAAGAGTGTTTTTTGGGTAATTTTGTTGCAAATAAAATTAAATTTCATCATATCACACAATTATTGCAACGGAGAATTGTGCATAATAAATATTCACATCTTCATTGGACTAAGCAGCTTTCAATTATATAAACCGAAAAAGCAGTAAAAATGGCTGATTGAAATACATAAGTTTGTATGTTTTCACAATTGCACGTACTTGTTTTTATTATTATTGCATAAAAAATGTGCACTCCTTTCCTCAAGATTTTGTCCCCTCATATAGTAAGATACAAGCTTGAGTGAATTTGTACACACTTTTTCAGAAAAATATTTTATTTTGTAGAGTTTACCGAATCAGCCATCTTAATTATGTCACTTTTACACAAATCTCCGGTTATTGTATAAGAATATCTGCCATCAGTCCATACAATAGTTGATGTATAGGCATCGTAAGACAGCAGAGCGTCATTGTCATTTATCGATACCTTTTCAGTTGTCCTGTTTTGCGTATCTATCTGATTATTCGTTAATATACTGCTTTGAGTGTACTCGATAAATTCATTATTAGAAGAATAATCAATGATAAGCATAGTTTCTTCTTGAGTTCGGTCCTGTTCAGCAAATCCATTCGGGATATATGTTGGTTCACAACACACAAAAACATCTGTAAGATCATCGGCAGGAACATACCCATGTACATTCCAGACATCAGTATTATTATCATTGCTGCTTGCAAACAAACCAACAA
>NZ_QTXU01000040.1:0-11700 GCF_003461785.1 Ruminococcus sp. AM43-6 | reverse complement strand
GCTGCTTGCAAACAAACCAACAAACCATTCTCTTAACGGTGGAACAGCAGCTACTGTTATCGATCCGATCATAAGCACTGCGGCAATTATGAATATCATCTTTTGCAAGGTCGTCTTTATCAATGAATGGGGTGTTTTATCTTGATCTTTGGTCAATCTGCGGATCCTTCTTCTGTATGCTGATGAAAAATCACATTTTTCATCAGATATCAGCTGCATTTCTTTTGCACATGGCAGCACAACTGCTTGTTCGATCGCTTTGCAGAAATTTTCATTTTCGTTCATAGTTTGCACCTCTCAGCTTTTCCAATAAAATAGCTTCAGCTTTTCTCAGATACTTATATACTGTATTTCTGGATATCCCCATTAAATCAGCGGTTTCATTTGCGTTGTGACCGTAATAATAAAAATAAGTGATAACAGCTTTATACTTGTCTTCAAGCTGACCAATAGCGTTAGTCAGATCAGAAATATCATACTCATTAAGCTTAGCTATATCCGGCACATATTCAGAATCCTCAAATGAGTCATTTTCAAAATATTTTTTCTCCGTATTGTAGATCCGATATGATGCCCTTCTAATAGTTATAATCAAATAAGCGTCCATTTTGTACACAGGCAAATTGTGAACTTTCTTAAAATTTTCTGCTATCCTGTAAAAAGCCTCCCAAACGGCTTCTTCTGCCAATTCGTGTGAATTAAGAATTTTAAAGGCTTCACGATATAATTTTCGTTCATATTTATTTACTATATTTTCAAAATCGCTTTTATCTTCCTCATCATCGATCAATGCCATATATATCGGCAGCATACAATCACTCCCTTCCTGTCTCCACTTTCAGAATATCATCCGTTTCCAAATTAAGTATATCATATTTTTATACACCATGCAACAAGGTTCTCTAAAATTTTACTTTTGTCGGATGCTGACTTGTAATTGCATAACAAAAGCGGTCAAGATGAAGGGTGATAACAAAAAAATGCCTAACCAAAAATTTCCGTAATAAAAAGTACCCTCAACTTTTGTTTAATCACAAACACCGCCGCAGGTCACGCATTTGTGACCTGCGGCGGTGAATTTGGTTCTGTAAGATGTGTTTTAGTTAAGAGTGTGCACCATCCATCCAAGAACCATAAGCTTGCGATTCTATTTTTTCTTTACTCATTTCTTCAAATTTTGAGATAGTATCACATAATTTCCTGTCATAATACGAACAGCAGTTATACATATCTTTACCGATCTTTTTAAAATCAGTATTTACATTAACGCCTTTATCGGAACAGTAAACGATGTATTCATGTCCGTTTGAAATTCCACGAGATATAATATTTGCTTCTGATATTTGAAAAAATGGCTGTGATATATTGGTTTTCATATTTTATCCTCCAAATACTGATTTGATGCTACGATCAACTATCGCATTCAGTTTTTTCTTTGTTTTGAAATATTATACCACGGCATAATTGAACTGTCAACCACACCAAACCGGCAAAAGCTGCTTGATTTATCCCTTGATTTAATTTGCAAAGTGTGGTATAATAGCTATAAACCTGCGTATAATACGATCATAAGATATATGTAAACTTGCGTATTATCGAAATTGAGAATATATTCTAACCTGCGTATTATCAAAGTGAGGTGTTGTTATGATACTAAAGCGTAAAATGTATAATAAACTACTGACGCTGAAAAAAGAACTGAATGGTAAAAAAGCCTTTCTTATCGAGGGTGCAAGACGTATCGGCAAGTCTACTATCTGCGAGGAGTTTGGCAAGAACGAGTACAAGAGCTATATCCTGATCGACTTTGCAAAATGTCCAGATGAGGTCAAGGGCTATTTTCAAAAGCATATGAATGACCTCGACACGTTTTTTATGCTCCTGTCCACATATTATGGTGTGAAATTGTTTGAACGTGAGTCGCTTATAATTTTTGACGAGGTGCAAATGTACCCAAAGGCAAGAGAATGTATTAAATATCTCGTTGCCGACGGCAGATATGACTATATCGAAACAGGCTCGCTGATCTCCATCAAGGAGAATGTAAAAAACATCGTCATTCCGTCGGAGGAACGTCATCTGAGTATGTATCCGCTGGATTTTGAGGAGTTTTGCGATGCTTTGGGTGAGGGGCAGATCATTGGCTATATCAGAAAATGCTTTGCAGACAGAGAACCCCTTGAAAACGAGCTGCACCATAAGGCAATGCTACTTTTTAAGCAATATATGCTTGTGGGCGGTATGCCGCAGAGTGTTATTGCGTTTCTTGAAAGCAGGAAGGATTTTGATAAAGCTGACGTTGAAAAGCGTGATATACTCGCACTCTATCGCAGCGATATTATGAAGATCGATGCAAGGTATCGCAGCAAGGTGCTTACCATATTTGATCAGATACCGGGACTGCTTTCTCAGCACGAAAAGCGTGTGGTGTTCAGTAATGTTGTCGCACAAAGTACGGCGGATCAGTATGAAGAAACATTTTTTTGGCTGTCAGATTCTATGATATCCAATGAGTGTTTTCTATGCAACGATCCGAATGTTGGGCTGTCGATCAACGAAAACAGAAGTTATGTAAAGTGTTATCTCGGTGACACTGGGCTGCTCGTAAGCCACGCATTCGATGAGAACGAACTGCTTGAAGATGAGGTCTACAAGCAGATACTCGGTGACAAGCTGAACATGAATGAGGGTATGCTTTACGAGAACACCATTGCTCAGATGCTGACGGCAAACGGTCACAAGCTGTATTTCTATACACATTACAACACTGAAAAGCACCGAAACGATATTGAAATAGATTTTCTTATTTCCAACAACAGTAAGCTGAAATACAAAATGTATCCTATTGAAGTTAAGTCCGGCAAGCGATATTCCATAGAGTCCTTGAAACGCTTTAGGGAGAAGTATAAGGCAAGGATCGGAGAGTGCTATGTCATTCATCCACGTAATCTTTGTTTCAAAGAGGATATAGTTTGTATTCCGCCGTATATGACAATATGTCTGTAAAAAACCGCCGTTCGGGAACTAGCCTGAACGGCGGTTTTGCTTTTGTGTCACTTTATGTACAGTCTATCCGCTAATCTGAGAAAGGCATTTTTATATGTGCAACGTAATGTATGTCAATAGTTTAGAGAAATACATTTAAAACGTCATAAGAACGTTACGATTTTTACACGAATATTAAAATTATGATATAATTTCCGGCCATATAGTGCTACTATATAGTTGCAAATAAAACTAGAATCAGAAAGGACGGTTAAAAATATGAGAAGATTTAATGGATATATGCACGGCATCGATATCGGAGGCTGGCTGTCACAATGCGATTACAGTAAGGAACATCTTGATAATTTTATTACAGAGGAGGACATCAAGCGTATAAAGGGCTGGGGCTGCGACCACGTTAGAGTGCCTGTGGATTATAATATCTTTCAGGACGAAAACGGCTTTATAGAGAGCGGCTTCGACTATGTTCAGAAGTGTATCGACTGGTGCGGAAATAACGGTATCAATATGATACTTGACCTCCATAAGACAATGGGCTTTTTCTTTGACAAGGCTCAGGCTGAAAGCGGATTCTTTGATAACGCTGAGCTTCAGCAGAAATTCTATGACCTTTGGGAAGAGTTTGCAAAGCGTTTCAGCAAATATTCTGACAGGGTCTCTTTTGAACTTCTCAATGAGGTAACTGACCCGAAATTCAGTGCAAAATGGAATGCTATCGTTGAAAATGCCATAAAGCTTATTCGAAAATACAGCTCTGATATAAATATCATTGTGGGCAGCTACTGGAACAACTCTATTGATTCAATGAAAGACCTTGATAAGCCTTATGACGAGCATATAGTTTATACTTTCCATTGCTATGACCCATTTCTTTTCACTCATCAGGCTGCCTATTGGGTAGATGAGATGCCAAGAGATTTCAGGATCGATTATCCTGGCAGCGTCCCAAAATACAGAAGTGAGATAAAGCGTCTTGGTCTTGAATATATGCAGACATACGAGGAGGTCAAGACAGAGAAATTTACGCCTGATTATTTTATGGGAAGATTTGCTGAGGCTGTAAGGGTCGCAGAGGAAAGAAATGTTCCTATGTATTGTGGCGAATACGGTGTTATAAATCTTGCATCTGCTGAAAATACTCTTAACTGGTACAAGGATATAAGCAGTGCCTTTGAGAAATGTTCTATCGGAAGAGCGGCTTGGTCATACAAGGGTGTTGACTATGGCTTTATTGACGGACATCTTGACGGCGTTCTTGATGAACTGGCAAAGTATCTTTAATAGATCATTTCTTAATATAACTCCATTTTTGGACAAGCTCGGTCACGTTTGCCGAGCTTGTTTTTTTTATGCTTAGTTTCATAAATTGATGTTTGCTCATAAAATTCTATTTACGATAATTATTTGATATAAATAATTAAATATTGATATAATAGTTTTAAAACAAAGAGTATAATATAAACATAATAATTCATAGTCACTTTCTTATAATAACTTCCGAATAAACAGATCTGCTTGAATATCAAGTGGGTCTGTTTTCATATATTTATAATCTTTCATAAATTTGATATTAAACACTTTTATGATATTTATGTTACGTTTTTGATATAAACAAAACGTTTACATAGTTATAATATATACAGAAACAACAAAATAAATTGCTTTTAGCGAAAAATTTTATTGAAAAATAGGAGGAAAAGGTTATGATGATCAAAAAATTTGTAGCAGGTCTTTCAGCAGCGGTTCTCGCAGCAACAATGATGTCAGTTTCTGTTTCGGCAGCAAAGCTTGGCGATGTTGTTCACCCGTCAGAGGAGGACTCAAAAATGAATGACTCATATTACTCTATCGGAGCAATGGGCTTTTATATGGGTCAGGACTGGACCTGGAATCAGGGCGATTGGGTAGGCATCGATGATAATGGCAAGATAACTGTTGAATATAAGATAAGCAAAGTTATCACTGACAAGACAATGTCAGGCAAGGGAACTCTTGGAGATATGGGCGTTATGGTGGCTAATCTTCCTGATGGTGTTTATCCTGTGGACGTTAAGATATCTGACGCAAAGTTCGTTGCCGAGGACGGCACAACAACGGTTTTTGATTCGCTTAATTCTATCACTTCATTGGACGAGGACCCAGAGGGTGGAATAAGAATACATATCAGACCAACTGACGAGGTCAATGATGAAACAGGCGAGGTAACAAAGAAGGCTTGCCCTGAGGTCGCAGGCTGGGAGAAGGAAGGCGCTTTCAACGGCGGCACACTTTCAATGACGCTTGATTTCGGTGTTGCATCTGCCGAGGGCGGAGATTCAAAAACAGATGCTTCAAAGGCAGATTCAAAGTCTGATACTTCAAGCTCAAAGGCTGATACGTCAAAGAAAGATGTTTCTTCATCTAAGGCAGATGCAGGCAAGACTTCTGCAGCAGCGGCTACATCTTCAAAAGCATCTGACAATACATCTAAGGCAGCAGAAACAGGTGCGGCTGTTGGCGGAGCACTTGCTGTTATCGCTCTTGCCGGCACAGCAGTGATCGTTGCAAAGAGAAGAAAGTAATATTCGGAGGTATGGCTATGAATAATGCAAAAAGAGTTTTGACATTTGCCCTTGCGGTTTGCTCGCTTTCAGCATTTGCATCTTGCGGAAGTTCAAGTGATTCATCAAGCAAGGTAGTTGACAAAAAGCTTAAGGAAGATCAGCAGCAGATAGTTCAAAGACTTGCTGATGATATGAAAGATGTGAGAGATCTCAAGAGCAACGAAATAAAGTGGTTTTCACATTGGGATATCAACCCTACTGAGGCAGAGGACAAGGAGATAGGCGCTGACCTTGCTTTGTTCAAGACAAAGTATAATGGTAAGATAAACTGGGTGCAGACCACTTGGGAAACTAAGTTTGACGATCTTGCGGCACTTGTAATGTCAAATGATTCACCTGATTTCATCGGTGCTGATGATATGGACGTTTTCCCTAAGGGTGCTATAAAGTCAATGATAGAGCCTATCGACGATTATATTGATCTTTCAAAGCCTCTTTGGACAGACATAAAGGGTGCGACAGATCAGTTTATGCTTGGCGACAAGCATTATGTGAGCGTTATCAGAACAGACCCTGCATATGTTTTTGTATACAACAAGCAGACAATGGAAGATAACGGCTATGACGATCCTGCTGAGCTTTTCAAAGAAGGCAAGTGGAACTGGGATACATTCACAGAAATGTGTCTTGATTTTACTGACGCTGAAAGCGATAAATACGCACTTGACGGCTGGTATTATGAAAAAGCTTTGCAGCAGTCTTCCGGTGTGCCGCTCATCGGTATCACAGACGGCAAGCTTGTAAATAATATTTCTGACCCTATGATAGCAAAGGCTCAGAATATGATGTATGAGCTGCAGAAGAACAATGTTGTTTATCCAAAGCACGAGAACAACTGGAAACTCAGAGGCGACGCAGAGGGCAGCGGAATGGCAACAGGTCTGACGCTTTTCTATCCTATCGGACTTTGGGCACTTGAGAATGCTCCGTCAACAACTGTAAACTATGGCGATGTATCAAAGGGAGAGGTAATGTTCGTTCCTGTTCCTTGCTCGGCTGATAGCGATAAACAGTATATCCCTTCAAGAGTACACGGCTTTAGCATTGTAAAAAACGCTCAAAATCCTGAGGGCGTGGCAGCTTTCCTTGAATGCTGCCGTTATGCGGAACTTGACGAGGCTGCACATCAGATAACCCTTGATCAGTACAAGGACGATTACGGCTGGACAGATGAGATGCTTGAAATGAGAGAAACTATCTATGATCTGTCTGCACAGAACCCTGTATTTGACTTTGAACAGGGCGTATCTGCCGACCTTAACTCTATTTGCGATACTGCAATAAGAGGAACAATGAATCCGCAGGAGTCAAAGAGCTGGTCACAGGTCGTTCAGGAAAATGAAAAGGCTATAGATTATCTTATCGACGAGGCTATGGCTTCAATGAAAGAGGCTAAATAATATCTAATTATCAGAAAAAAGGGCGGCAGGGTGATTTGCCGTCCTTTTTCTATAAATATGAAGCTTTACTTGTGTCTGTAAATATGATATAATAAGCTAAAAAGCAGGGGGTGAAAGCTATGGAAATAAACAGAGAATTGTCTAAGCGGCAGTTTATGCAAAAGGAAAATGACTATCATCATTCACCATATGAAACGGAACTGGAATTTTATTCTGCGGTGCGGGCGGGCGATCTTGAAACGGTCAAACGTTTGTATACGCCGCTGGATACAAACGGAAAGGGCAGGCTCAGCAAGGACGACCTTAGAAACGTCAAGTATCATCTTGTCATAACCATAGCTATGCTGTGCAGGTTTTGCATCGAGGGTGGACTTGACCCGGAAACTGCGTATACCATAAGCGATATATACATTAATAAATGTGATGAGTGCCGCAATGAAGAAAGCGTTATGGCTGTACACAAGGAAGTCATCGTTTATTATACAAAGCAAATGAAAAAGGCGGCGTCACAGAACGTTTACTCAAAGCATATCCTTATGTGTTTTGACTGCATTTTCGATAATATTTACAAGGGCGTGACCGTGAATCAGATAGCAGATGAACTGAACATAACGCCACAGTATCTTTCAAAGCTTTTCAGAGAGGAAGTTGGCGTAAAGATCTCTGATTTCATTATGTCAAAAAGGATACAGGCGGCTGAAAATATGCTGAGATATTCTGAATATAGTCCGCTTGATATAGCCAATTATCTTGCTTTCAGCTCGCACAGCCATTTTATTGCCTGCTTTAAGAAACAGACAGGACTTACACCGAAACAGTATAGAGATCAGTTTTTCCGTGCAAACTGGAACAAGCATAGTACAAGCAGATCGAAAATATAAGTTGATGTTAATAATCTGATATTTGCATTACTTTTCTGATATAAATATCACATTTGTTGATTTATAATACTTATAGAAGATAAAATTCTGATATTTATTCGGAGGTAATGAAAAATGAAAAAAGTTTTGGCTATGTCGATTCTCACAATGATAGTTATGTCTATGGGTGGCTGCGGTGCTTCATCTGACAGCAGTTCTTTGCAAGATGTCAGCAGCAAGGCGGAAACGGAAAGCAATTCTCCATACACGGTTGAGGCAGATTTCAGCAAGGGTGCGTCAAATGATTTTTCCATTTCAGCAGGCTGGTCAAATGGTGATCCGTTCAACTGTTCGTGGAGCGAAGATAACGTAACTTTCAATGACGGAAAAATGCAGCTTACCATTGACAGTATGGGCGATTCCGAAGCGTACAGAGGCGGCGAGTATCGTTCAAAGGAGAACTATGGCTATGGACTTTATGAGGTATCGATGAAAGCCATAAAGAATGACGGCGTTGTATCATCGTTCTTTACATACACAGGTCCGTCGGAGGATAATCCTTGGGACGAAATAGATGTTGAAGTCCTTGGCAAGGACACAACAAAGGTGCAGTTCAATTACTACACCAATGGTGTTGGCAAGCACGAATACATGTATGATCTTGGCTTTGACGCTTCTGAGGATTTTCACACTTACGCATTTGAGTGGAAAGAGGACGGCATAACTTGGTATGTTGACGGAAAGGAAGCATACAAGGCAACGGAAAATCTGCCTGTTACGCCTGGTAAAATAATGATGAATGCGTGGAACGGCATTGGCGTTGACAGCTGGCTGAAAGCTTTTGACGGAACAGTTCCGCTGACGGCGGAATATGAGTGGGCAAGGTTTACGGCAGAAGAGTAAAATTCATAAAAAGGGGAGTTCTTATGAGCGTTGATATTCAAGAGAAAAGCTGCATATCAGACGGCAAAAAGATTTTTGGAAAACTGTATATTCCTGATACTAAAGCAAAGAAGTATCCTGCTGTGATACTTAGTCACGGCTTTAACAGCATCGGTGATGATATGGCGGATATTGCTTTGACTTTTGCGGAAAATGGCTTTTTAGCATATACTTTTGATTACTGCGGTGGCTCTACACGATCGCATAGTGACGGAAAGACTACGGATATGAGTATTATCAGCGAACAGAATGACCTAAAAGCTGTTATTGATATGATAAGTGGACTTGATATATCAGATAGCAAACAGATATATCTTTACGGCGAAAGTCAGGGAGGATTTGTTGCCGCACTTACAGCCGCAGAAATGCCTGAGCGTATTGCAGCAATGATACTGCTGTATCCTGCATTCTGCATACCGGATCAATGGCTTTCCAAAGATCCTGAAAGTATGTCGAAACCCTTTGCCTTTATGGGAGATATGCTGCTTTCAAAGAAATTTTATGATGACGTTCCGAGATATGATATTTATGACAGAGTGAGTCGATATAATAGTCCAGTGATTATATTCCACGGCGACAGTGATAAAGTGGTGGATATATCATATTCTGAGCGACTGATAAATGCTTTTCCAGATGCAATGCTGGAAGTTATAGAGGATGCAGGTCACGGCTTTTGTGGTGATGACAGGGAATATGTAAAGCGTGCGGCAGTTAAGTTTTTGACAATGTTGTAAAGCTGAGATTAAACACATTAGCTGACCTTGCGTACAGTAGCTTCACAAGGAATGTCGATGTCAGTTTTCGGTTTCGAAAAATAAACCGTGTAAACGCAATAATCGCCAAATTTCTGACAATACTAAAATTGCAGCCAAGCAGGGCAACGCTGAGGAGCGACCTGACGCAGGCTGTGAGATAAAACGGTGGAAAGCGGCGGCAGAAATGTCGTCGTTTTTCAATATTCCACCGGATATCTCCAAAGCGGATAAACCTCAGGGGTTTGGGGACAGAGTCCCCGACAGCCGTCAGGCTGCAAATCTGTCCTCAAAGTATATCGCAAACTGAGAATACGCCAGACCCCAGTCTCTGATAGGCATGGTCCACTTCTTGGCTATCTCTTTGACGCTCATATAGATGACCTTGCGTATGGAATCATCGGTCGGAAAAACCGCCTTTGATTTTGTGAATTTTCTTACCATTCTACGGTAGCTTTCGACAGCGTTCGTCGTATATATTATCTTCCTGATCTCCTGCGGATATTCAAAGAATGTTGTCAGTTCAGCCCAGTTTTTGTCCCATGATTTTAAGATGTTGGGATATTTCTTGTCCCACTTTTCACGAAACTCTTCCTTTGCATATTCTGCATCATCAAGATTGACTGCACCGTAGATTTTCTTTAAATCAGCGCATACAGCTTTTCTGTCTTTGTAAGGCACGAATTTACAGCTGTTCCTGATCTGATGAACGATGCAGAGCTGATTCTTTGTCTTCGGGAAAATAGCATTTATCGCATCACAAAGTCCAGTCAGATTATCTTGACAAGCGATGAAAATGTCCGTAACACCGCGATTTTTCAGGTCTGAGCATATACTTGCATAAAAGCTTGCTGACTCATTTTCAGAAATCCATGTTCCAAGAATCTCCTTCTGACCCTCCATGTTGATACCAAGCACGGAGTACACGCATTTGCTGATGATCTTGTTGTCTTTTCTTGAATTGAAAACAATTCCGTCAAAGAAAACTACGGGGTATATTTTGTCAAGAGGACGGTTCTGCCAGTCATTTACCTCAGGAAGAATTTTGTCGGTTATACGGGAAATGAGTCCCTGAGAAATTTCTGAACCGTAGATCTCATGAAGAGTGTCCTCAATATCACGCTGAGACATTCCCTTAGCGTACATCGCCATGATTTTCTGTTCAATTTCATCTGTGTGAGTCTGTCTTTTTTCGATGATTTTAGGCTCAAATTCACCGTTTCTGTCACGGGGAACGGCTATTTCACACTCGCCGTAATCGCTGGAAATGGTCTTTTTGCCGTAACCATTTCTACTGTTGCCGGAATTGTTGCCGAGAACAGAGTTTTTCTCATAACCCAGATGCTCGTCCATCTCAGCTTCAAGCATCTGCTCGATAGTTCCTGCAAACAAACGCTTGAGTTAAGCCTGAATATCGCCTGTGCTTTCGCACTCCGCCATGATGAGCTTCACGAGCTCCATTTCCTTCTCGCTTAAACCGTGATCTCTTGTTTTCATTACAATCTACCTCCAAATTTCTTTGTGGGTATTATTGTCATTTACACGGTTGGGTATTCAGACTCAAAAAGAACTATCTAATCTTGAAAAAAGGGTACAGCAAACACACCGGCAGAAATACAGCGCTTTTTGCCGATCATTAAAATGTTGAAAAATATCTTTTTCAGGCTGCTTTTCTGATTGCGATCTTCTTCAAGTGAAATTTATGCAGATTAAAACCACAGCAAATCATCGCAATTTCTAAATTCATGGCATTTAAGCCACGTCTTCTGGCTCTTGTGTATGACCGATTCCACTTGATGATACCATTTGCACCTTCAGATTGAATGCTTCTGTTCATTCTGAGAAGCGCTCCATGAATACAATTAAGATTTTCCAAAACTTCTTTGTGAAATGCAGTCAATTCTTCATTTATGCGAACTATGCGATTTCCCTTGCATTTGCAGCACTTTTCTTTATGAGAACAGTTTGCACATTCTTCACACTGATAGAATTCTTCTGTTCTCCCATATTTGTTTCCCTTTATGGGTCTGCTGTAAACGTAATGGAATTTTTTGTTGTTAGGACACACCAGATCACCATTTTCATCTATGCGGAAATTCACTGCTCTGTATGGATCATTATGGTATTTAATATTCTT
>NZ_QTXU01000004.1:0-159345 GCF_003461785.1 Ruminococcus sp. AM43-6 | reverse complement strand
TTCTCGCTGCATAATTCTTGTTCGAATAAAATGTGTCAAGTGATATTGACAAAACCAAACCATTGTCGGCAGCACTCCGATTAGGTCCAGCTTCGGGTTGGTGTTTGCCTTGACGAGCTGTGTGAGAGCTTCAAGGGACTGTAAGCCGTCCATACTGAATTTCTGTATCAGCACTCTGTCCGCAGCGGTAAGAGCATTGATAAGGAGCGTTCCGAGAGACGGCAGGCAGTCGATCAGCACGAAGTCATAACCTTCGATCACATCTTCTGTGAGTATCCTGTGGAGAATATGCTCCTTAGAGATCATCGTGACCATAAGCGTTTCCGCATTTGCGAGGTTGATGTCGGAAGGAATGTAGTCCACTCCTGCGGTATCGCTGTGACGTATCGCATTCTGAGTGGCTTCAGCGTTCAAGGGCGTTCCTGCGTGGAATGACATGATAAGCTGTGTCATAGTCGGATTGCCGTTCGGCTCGTATTTCAGGTACTCGGAGAGGTTTGCCTGCGGATCGAAGTCCACAAGCAGAACCCTCTTTCCGTGGTTCAGAGCAAGACAAGCTCCGAGATTGTATGCGGTAGTGGATTTGCCAACTCCGCCTTTCTGATTGCTGATCGCAATGATAGTGGTTTCCATTTTTGTATCCTCCTTGTGATTATTGCTCAGAACAGCGGATCGTTCTCTGTGCCGATGTAGGGGTTATCGTAGCGGTTGGCGGTCGGTGCGGTGTTTTCACGCTTCTTACCGCCTGAGAAGTGGATCTCCTCAACTTTTACCTCGGTGGACGAACGCTTCTGACCGTCCTTTTCATAGCGGTAGATATGGACTGTTCCGACGAGTGTCACCATATCGCCCTTGCCAAACCAATCGACGATTACATCTGCGTTGCGGTTCCAGGCGGTGCAGGTGAAAAAGTCGGTTCCGGGATTTTCCTCGCCCTTGCGTTTTGGACGGTCGCAGGCAATCGTGAACTTGCAAAGACGGCTCTCGCCTTTGGTCTGGATTTCGGGATCGGCAGTCAGTCTGCCTGCGACTAAGAATTTGTTTAACATAGGTATTTACCTTCCTCGTATAATATATTTATGGGTAATTTAAAGAGAACCCACATGAAAACTCTTGTTTATCGCACAGAAAAGTGAGATAATAAATCTGTACAGTCAGAGGGTGCTGATCACTTCCTTGAAGTTTGGCTTCCAACGAAAGAGTAGCACCTCTGCTTTACGGACAGATACGAATGAGCTGGATCGCATTCAAGTGCTGAATCTCTAACGAGGTTGTGTTTCCGTAAAATACAGAGGACATCCTTTGCTGTAACAAAACTTTATGAGGTGCATCACAATGTTTTACTGTGGAATTGACATCGCAAAATACAAGCACGAAGCTTCTGTCATCGATATGTCCGGCAAAGCTTTGAGTAACAGTATTACTTTTGCCAATGACAGACAAGGCTGTGAAAAGGTTCTTGCCATCTTTGAAAAATCAGAAATAACCCCTGACAATATTGTCATTGGAATGGAAGCAACGGGTCATTACTGGCTTTCCGTATATACCTTTTTTCTTGAACTTGGATATACTGTTAAAGTTATCAATCCAATTCAATCCGAAGCCTTCAGAAAAATGTACATCCGTCAAACTAAAAATGACTCAAAAGATTCCTATATTATCGCTCAGATCATGCGTTTTGGAGAATACTCTGCAACTTCACTTTCTGAGGAAAATATCATTGCATTAAGACAGCTTTCACGCTATCGGCTTGCTCTTGTGGACGCTTGCGGCGACTGCAAAAGACGAGTGATTGCTCTGCTTGACCAGGTGTTTCCTGAGTATGACAAGCTGTTTTCAGATACATTCGGCAAGACCTCCTCAGAGCTTTTGCTCAACTGTCCCACGCCTGAGGATATGCTTGCGGTCTCCACAAGAAAGCTCACGAATATTTTGAATAAAGCAAGCCGTGGACGGTTTGGCAAAGAAAAAGCAGAAGAGCTTAAAGATGCTGCAAAAAACACCTTTGGCATTGCTTTTGCAAAAGACGCTTTTTCCTTTCAGATAAAGCAGCTGATTCAGCAGATCATCTTTACTGAAAAGCAGCTTTCTGAACTGGAGGAACAAATTGCGAATCTGCTTCATGAAACTAATCAGTATATCACCACGATCACAGGCATCGGTGATGTTCTCGGTGCAATTATCGTCAGTGAAATCGGCGATATCAATCGCTTTGAACGTCCGAATCAGCTTGTTGCGTTTGCTGGGCTTGATGTGACTGTTAAGCAATCAGGTGAATTTTCAGGTACGAAAAACAGAATTTCAAAACGTGGTTCCCCTTACTTAAGAAGGGCAATCTGGCTTGCCGCACAGCGTGCTGCTTTTTGTGATCCTATTTTATCTGAATACTATCAGTCTCTCAAAGCAAGAGGCAAGCATCATCTGACTGCTGTCGGTGCTGTTGCTCGTAAGCTTTGCAACATTATTTTTGTGATTCTCAAAGAGAACAGACCTTATTTGCCTATCCCCCCAAAAAAGTCTCAAAATTTATCTTGAATTTTGCTTTTGGGGTATTGACTTTTTATAGCTGGTCTTTCGTGGTTTCGGGTTTCTGTGTTCCTGTTGCGCTTTTATTATACTATGCAATATCCCTATTGTCAAATATAATTTTCAGGAGTTTTTGAATTTCGGCAATGCGCAGCAAAATATAAGATTTCCCCAGTGCAGCTTCACTAAGTTTTCGATTATACTTGACATATCCCCACTAATGTGATAGAATAGCTGTAATAACCGATCAAGGGGTGATCTGATGTATAAGCACACTTGCCAGATCTGCGGAATGGAGTTTGAGTCTCCGTCAAGCAGAGCGAAATACTGTATCTACTGCCGTGACAAGGCTCAGGTCATGCGGAACAGGGCATACAAGGAGAAGAAGCAAGCCGGAGAAGCAGTTGCAATCGGCAGCGAACAGATATGCTCTGTCTGTGGAAAGCCTTACACGGTGACGGCAGGCTCTCAGAAGTATTGTAAGGAGTGCCGGCAGAAGCAGGCTCGTTCCAAGAAAATTTCCTCAAACGCACAGTATGCCAAAGCAAATTACAAAACGCTGAAGCTGTATGTGTCTGCCAAGGAGCGTGATGCGATCAAGGCTTATGCGGAATCACTGGGGATGAGCGTGAATAAGCTGCTGCTCACGGCTTTGGAAGAATACAAATCAAATCATAGAAAGGAACTTTAATAAACATGAATCAAGAAGATAAACAATTTCCACTTGACTCGAAAAAGAACTGCTGCATTTATCTTTGTAGGATCATTTCATCTTGTGAGTTGTGTATGGATAAAATGAAATCTTACAATACCGAACTTAAAGAATATGTTGATAAATACAAAGGACAAGATACTGTTCCCTATAAGATATATAGCGAAATGACTGATAAAACCTATAATGTAATATCGTATCTTGTCAATTTGCTTGGCGATTCACAAAAAGTATCTATATCGTACTTTAAGTATCGAGAACATATTAGAAAACGAGTAAAAAAAGGAAACACAGATATTCCATTATTAGAAGCAACTGAAGAAATATCACAGCTTTTAACTCAATTTAACCGAGAAAGAAACTGGCTTAATCATATTCCAGAATCATTATTGATTGAAGAATTAAAAAGAGTTGATGAAGGCAAAATGGAATTTCCTATGAATCCTGTGGAAATAACGCATTATAACTATGTAACATATGAGTATTTTAATAATTTGTACTTATCAAACTGTGAGTTTTATAGTCGAGCAAGAAAACTGATTCAATTTGCTAAAAAGGAATACTCTATGCTTATGGAATGTAGCATTCTATATCCAAGAGTTTACTCAGATAAACCAATAGATATTGAAAAAAGTATTGCCGCAAAAGAATCAGCCAAAAAGCAAGGAATCAAAATAGAATAAATAATTTATTCCAAATTCCCATTCTTCTTACGCTTGCGGTCTTGCTGCTGTTCGTTGCGTTCCTGACGGAGAAACTCCTCAATGGTACGCTGTGCGTCGGCAAGGTCACGCACCCGCTTATCCGCTTCACGAAACTGCTGATCTTTCAATGAACGCTCTTGTATAAGGGCGTTTATTTTTTGCTCCAGATTCTCTACGGTCGGGATATGTCCCGACGGGTAAAGCTCCAACACCTGAGTGCGTATCTGTCCGTATTCGGTCAGCTCGGCACTGTTGTCCTTGCGGTACTTCTTCGCCTCACTTCCGCTGAGAGTTTTCAGCTCTTCACCGTACACTTTCAATTTGCGGTATTTCCGCAGAACTTTCAGCTTGACTTTCAGATCTTCTATCTCGGTATTTATGGAATTCAGCTCGGAGAGAAGACTACGGCTATTGGCATATGCCGACATTGCCGCAGGACGAATCTGCTCAGGTTCTACACCATACTCGGAAATCACGTTCTTTGCGATACTGGCGAGCTTCATATTGCCACGGTCGATAGCGTCCTGCACGAACTTGTTCGGTGGCTTCTTTGTGATAACTCTGACCTTTGTCCTCGGTGTGTAAATCATAACTCCGTGATACTGAGCGATGCGGTCTTTGATCTGCCGTGTTTCATAGTACCAGCCGAGTGTTTTGGCACGAGTCATCTTGGCTCTCGGATTGCGTTCTTTCTGCTCCACAAGCATAAATTTCAGGTCGATCTTGTGGTCGGGATCGTACTCGACAAGCACACCGTACTCGGCACACTTTCTAAGAAAATCATCGAAGTCCTCGCTTGCTTTTACAACCTGATCTATCGTGTGTTTCAGCTTGGCTTTCCAGCTCAGACCCTGACGGTTCATATCCCATTCCCAATGGCTCTTGCCCCTCGTTCTTTCGGGGTGGTCGATCACTGAAAGATGATGCCGTTTGCATATCTCGTCTGATAGGTCAAAAAGCTTCTTCCACGCACGTTTCTTGACCTTGCCCTGATTCATATTGGTCTCGAAAGTTCTGCCGTTGGCACGGCTCACATTATTGAAGATAACGTGCAGATGTGTGTGGTCGGTATCAGTATGGACTGCAAGGAAGTATTGGTATTCGCCTTTGAGGAATTTTTCACAAAGTTCCTTGCCAACTTCCAAAGCTCTTTCAGGCGTGATCTCACCCGGCTTAAAGCTCTGAATAAAGTGCTGAGAGAGGACAGTATTCAAGCCTGTTCCGCCTGCACGGACTGCACTAAAATCTCTGCTTGCCTGTGCAGGATCAGAGCTGCACCCGTATGTGAAGATCAGTCTGCCGTCGTCTGTCTTTTCAGGATTGGCGATATAGGCTAACGCTTTAGCCTCAGTAGTTTTGATTGCAAAGAGTTTAGTAGTTGCCAAATTTTATCCTGTCCCTCCTTGATGTTCACAATGTCCTCGGCATATACTTTGTTCGTGCTGTTCACTCTAACAGCTATCTGATTGATGTTGTTGGCAATACTGCCGACAAGCCTGTAAATCTTATCAAACTTCTCCTCATCAAAATTGACGATATATCCCTCAAATATCATAGTCCTGATAAACTCGCTCCGTGACCTCAGACCGCTGTTGCGAAACTTTCGCTCAATCGCTTCGTATTCTGCTTCGGTGAGGCGTATTTGCATATACCGATTATGTGGTTCGATCTCTGCTATTTTTCTCATCTCCTTCGTTCGGGGTTCAAGGGGTGTCCCTCTTGCAAGCATTGTATCGAAACATTCAATTCCCGAGAAATTGTAATGCGGAGATACCGAGCTTGCTAGGTTTGAATCACGCCCTTCGTGCGCGACTTCAATTTGAGCCTTTGGCTCTGTAAAGTTTCCTCTCTCCGTTGGAGGAATTGGAGCTTTGCGACTTCGGCTGCAATACCCCCTTACTTATCTACCGCCATATTTGAAAAATCGGGAAAGAAATCTGCAAGAGTTCACAAAAAGTTTACGATTGAATTTGCTGGTGATACAGCATTCCGAACGTTATGCCGCTTTTTTCCGAACCCGATTGATTCTCGTGCATAATTATGGTGAAATGTTAAGAGCAGGTTGTGTCCGTATCGCTGTCTGACAGAAGAAAAAATTTCATTTAGGACGATGCGTGAACGGGATAAGAAAAATACAAAAATCCCTATTCTGAAACGGAGTTCAGAACAGGGATTTTCAGCTTTTGCAGGAGGGAAAATAAAATGGATCATGAAAAAATTATATACATCTACGATTATCTGTCACGGTACACAGACGAGAACCACGATGTATCGATCAGCCAAATACAAGAACACCTCGCCAATGCCTGCAATCTGACTAGGGTGAAGAACGTAACGATTCGCCGTGATCTTGACAGGCTGACTGCTATGGGGAATCATATCGTAAAGCATAACCGTGAACATAACACGGCATACTACGCTTTGATCGACAAGGGTTTCTCAGGGGTGATAACTGTGTACTGGACGATGATAATTGATCACGGTCTGCACTGATTGCCTTGCGGATTTATTTGTGCTGATATAGAAATTGAGTGTGTTATGCTTTAAACTCTCGGCATAAAGGGCGGTCTGAGCAGATCAGGCCGTCCTTTTTCTTATGCCTAATGTGATAGGAAGATGAAATTTTGGTGAAAAGTTGCCGCACTATGGCTTTACACGAAGGGTTAGTTTTCAATAGTGGGACAGAGGTTTGAATGAGTTAGGTGAAAATGTTGGATTGGTAGTGCATTATCAAAAAGTGCAGGAAAATGGGGCTTTTATAAAAATCGGGTGCTCCCGAACGGGAACGCCAAGAAGTTGCTTTTTATGCTGTAATAGTTCATAATAATAATATAAAACGCATTGGTGCGTTTCTCCAACGGTGAACCTTACTGCGCAGGGGCTACTCGATCACTGTATGGAAACTGAACATCAAACAATCGAATGGACGAGTAATGTTTGATTGTCGGACGGGTATATTCCGAATGACAGGCTTACTATGTTCATTTGCTGATTTCCGTCCGACAGAAAGGACGGAACCAGTATGATGAATGATTTACATACTCCTCAGATTCTATTATTTAGCGAACAGGAGGAGCCGCAAAGCTACGAAATTTACGTTTACGGAACTGATGATCTTGTTGAGCAGCATAAGGACAGCTTCTGCTTAGCATTATGTCGGTATTTAGACGAGATCCATATAAGCCAGAAAACGCTGGCAAGGTTGACAGGGATTGCTCCCTCTACACTCTCACGGTATCTTTCGGGGAAAAGAAAGATGCAGTATGATTGCCTCTGTGCGGTCTGTATCGCACTCAGACTTCACCCTTGCAGGCAGCGTTATTTGTTTTCGCTCCTGATGTATGCGTTGCCATGTTATCAGGATTTCAGAAAAGCAGATAAGAACATCATCATGGCGTATCTTGACGGCTGTGCGTTCAATAACCGTTATACGCTGACAGCCTGCAATGAACAGTTGAAGGCAATCCATGCCAAACCTCTTACACACCTGACCTCTGCTATGGGGGACAGTGTGTAATGGGAAGATTTATGTATATCCACTTTGGCGACGATGTTCCCCGTAACATTGAGAAAGAGTACAACAAGCTCTTGCGAAAAGAACGATACCTTGAGGAGCGGGATGCAGAAAACGGAATGATCTATCCCGATTTTGACGCTGTTCTCTCTGTGAATCCCGATCCTGCAAGTATCCCAATAAGCGAGGAAGAAGAGCAGGAGCAGATCAGGCAACGGAACAGGCATGACTATCTGCCTGATGCCTTAGAACTTTTGAAATCGGATTTTCCTGAAGGGTATGAGCTGATACGGGATTACTTTCTGAGAGAGGACAAGGTGACGATGTGGTATCTCGTTGAGAAATACGGCTTGTCCATTGACGTGGTGCGTTATCGAATCAAGATCGCAAAGCAGAAGCTCAAAGAGTATATTATCTTGCACGAAAATGAATGAATAAATATGTGCAGAACGCTGATTTTTTCTTTTTGGAGAAAGAAATATGGGAAAAACTTTCCCGATTTTGCAAAATCCTCGGTTGATATATAGAGGGGTTCATACCACTGATGTTTGATAAGGGTACGGATCACTTGCTGACATAACTATCCTCTGTGATAAGGGACGGTACGGTTTTTCCATTTGCCGCACAGTCCCCTTAGCTTTGTTTGGCAGCTGATATGCTGTCGGGAGCTTCCTCTTGATCTGAGTGGGAAGCTGCCAACAGTACATCAAATATCAGGCATAAAAATAACTGACAACGATGCACTTTGTATCTTGACAATAGAATATGGAACATCTACGCTTTTTCAGTTTCTTTTTCTGACAGGAAGGAGGTTATGTCCTATGGATTCAATACCGCTTGAAGTTGTATATAAGAATATGTATAGTGAATATCCTGAGATACTGGAAGTGAAGGACTTATGTGAAATTCTCGGCTATGGAAAGAAAAAGATTTATCAGCTTGTCAAGGAAGGACAACTCAAAAAAATTCCTTGTGGTAGAACGATCAAGGTCGCAAAAGTTACGGTTATAGATTTCGTTCTGCAATGCGCACAAAAATAACTGGTAGAAATGTCCCTTGTGTCAAATTTAGTAGAAGTGGTAGGAAAACGCTTGCAAATGGCCTTGTTTCGCGCTACAATAGAGTTATGAGGTCAATCGCGCAGACCACCGCTTTCGACATAAGGAGGGTAATATAATGAAAGCAAGTCTGCCTTTTAAGTACATTATTGCCGATAAGAAAGGAAAAAACTATGTTGTCTTTGACTTCAAGGACGACAGTGGCAAGCGTAAGAGAAAATGGGTCACGACCGATTTGCCTGCTGACTGCTCTTATAAAGCACTGACAGCAAAGGTGAACGTCATTGTAGCAAAGTTCTATGAGGAGTTTCTCACAGGCAGCTTAACAAAAGTCAAGGAAGCTCCAAAGGAAAAGGAAAAGACAGAACTCAGCGAGGAGAGCCTCAGTGATGATGCTGAATGCAAGACGAGTTTTGAGTTCACGGCATTTCTTGATTACTGGCTTGAAACGATCAAACCGACACTCGCCCGAACCTCTCATCAGAGCTACACTCGCTATATCACCAGGATCAAAAACTATTTTGACGAGCGTTATCCGCATCTTCTTCTCGGCAACCTGACAGCTTTACAGCTTCAGCAGTTCTATAACGATAAGTACAACAGCGGTCTTTCGGGCAATTCGGTAAAGCATTACCACGCCAATATCCACAAAGCACTAAAATATGCTGTAAAAATGGATATGCTCGATATAAACGTTGCAGATAAAGTTGAACTGCCGAAGATCCAGAAGTTTGAAGCCAATTTCTACAACAAGGACGAGTTGGAACAGCTCTTTGAAGTATTCAAGGGCGACAGACTTGAACTTGTGGTACATATTGCAGCCTACTACGGACTTCGCAAGAGCGAGATTATCGGTTTGAAGTGGGATTCCGTCAACTTTGAAGAAAAGAAACTCACGGTTCGCCGTAAGGTTTCCAGCACTTATGGCAGCGGCAAAGAAATGATCTTTGTCGAAAATCAGCTTAAAACTGAGTCCAGTGTAAGAACTTTTCCCTTGATCCCTCATATTAAGCAGATGCTGATCGAACGCAAAACCCTTGAAGGATACTATTCGAAGCTCCTCGGTAAAGACTTTGACAGGGAATATGACGGCTTTGTTTGCCGTGACAACTTCGGTAAGCTGATCACGCCAAACTTTGTGACTTCTCACTTCAAGTACATCATTCAGAAAAATAAGCTCAAACACATTCGATTCCATGATCTTCGTCATTCATGTGCCAGTCTGCTGCTTGCAAACGGAATATCCATGAAGGCGATCCAGGAGTGGCTCGGACATTCAACATTTAATGTTACAGCCAATTTTTATAGTCACCTCGACTTTCATTCCAAAGTGGAGTCTGCGGAGACTATCGCCAAAGTGTTGGGTGGAGACAGTGCAGATACGGAGCAGGCTATCCATGATAAAGGTTCTGAGGGCAAAAAAAGTCGCAAGTCCTCAACCTGAGAACCTGCGATAATAGTGTGCCGATCGTCTACCCATTCTACCACGGCGGCATTATAAAAAAAGTTAATCAAGTCAACTTGACACGGGGGATAAAAATCTTTTGTGCTAAGACCAAAAATGAAAGTGAAATTGAAAAAAGCAGCGATTTTGGTAGAAAATTTGGTAGAAATCCGGTAGAAAAACGCTCATTCACAAGAAACTTTTCTACCAAATTAGTCAGAAAATAAGAAAAGAATGCCGTAAAATCGACATTCTTTCATTGGTGCCGCTGACCGGACTTGAACCGGTACGGGTTTTACCCCGAGGGATTTTAAGTCCCTTGTGTCTGCCTATTCCACCACAGCGGCATGCAAGATATATTATAACACTTTTTTTGCAAAATGTCAACGCTTTTTTGCAAATTACAAGTTGTTGAACGGAAATAAGTGGTAATGGCAGAATAGCGGCAGTTTTTATTTTAAATCTTTTTGCCTTGAAACTGAAAATCTGTAGATAAATAAAGATATCAAAGCGGTGACGACTTCTGTTATCCAGAATGCGTTCCATACGCCTGTTGGTCCCGTGAGCTTGCAGAGGAAGAACGCAAGTGGCAGTATTATCGCAATAAATCTGCACAGAGATATCATAAGCGACGGAATGCCCATGCCAAGTCCCTCCAGTGCACCTGATGAGGTGACGGATACAGCGGAGATAACAAAGCCGATACAAATTAGGCGCAGTGCTGTTTTGCCTATGGCGATAGTGTCAGCGTTTTCCGTGAAAAGCCCTATAAGCTTGGCTGGGAAAAGTGCGCATATGATAGTTCCTGCCGCCAATATCACACCTGTCATGTAAAGAACAATGCGGTAAATTTTCTTCACACGCTCCCTCTCGCCTGCTCCGTAGTTAAAACTGATAACTGGTCGCATACCCTGAATAACACCGTTTGCGGGTAGATAAAGAAAGGTCTGGAGCTTGTAGTAAATTCCAAGAACAAGCACATAGCTTTGTGAATATGCCGCAAGTATGCCGTTGAGGGCGGATATGAGAAGTGACGGCAGAGCAAGATTAAGTGTTGCAGGAATGCCTATGGAGTACATCTTTGCGATTATCATGCCGTCGGGACGCTTGTGTTTTGCGGAAAGCTTAACAGGAAGCTCATAGCGAAGATATGCTATTATGTATATGACAAGAGTCAGCACCTGACCGATACCGGTGGCGAGTGCCGCTCCCTTTATACCCATCTCAGGAAAAAATCCAACGCCAAAAATAAGCAGAGGGTCAAGGATTATGTTTGCGATACAGCCGCAGAGCATACTGAACATTGATATCTTCATTCTGCCGACAGATTGGAATATCTTCTCAAATGCAATGGCAAGCATTAATGCAGGAGAGAATGTAAATACAATGTTGCAATACTGCACGCCAAGATCTACAACGTTTTTATTACTTGTGAACATAGATAGAAATGCAGGCATTATAAGTATACATATTATCATTAGCACAATACCATGCAAAGCCGAAAGGGCAAGCCCCTGAGTTGCGGCAATGTCAGCCTTTTCCTTTCTGCCTGCACCAAGATATATGGCAATGACCGCATTGATGCCGATACCAAAGCCGATAGCAGTGGCACTTATAAAATTCTGCACAGGGAACACCAGTGAAAGCGATGTCATTGCGTCCTCGCTTATTTTTGCTACAAAAAAGCTGTCAATGATGTTGTAAAGAGAGTTTACAAGCATTGATATCACCATTGGCAGGGACATTGAAAGCAGAAGAGGGAAGATCGGTCTTGTTTTCATGAAATCACTGTTCATTTATTTTTTTACACTCCTTTGTCTGTGGGCAGAAAAAAAGCCGCACAGCCTGTTTGCTGTGTGGCGAAAAGTGACATACTGTCAGGAAAAATCCACGCAAGTTTTACAAAGTATATTTTAACATAGCGGTATGATTTTGTCAATAAATTTTCTTTAATATTGTGTTTCAAAAAAGTATACAAACACGCTGATTGTAGATTGACAAGATTTTTCTGCTATGGTAAAATGTTATTATGATAATTTATGTTAGGGGAGAAAGCGTAATGACTTTTATAGAGTGGCTCAAAGGCTGTAATGAAGCAGACCCTTTGACTAAAAAGGTTTACATATGTAATGATTATCTCAACGCCGAGAGAATGTTGGAGAACGCAAGCGGTGAAAATATTGTTATAAGGCTTGAAAGATACACAGTCGCAGATCATGCAAAGCATATTATCGAAACCAGTGCCGAGTATATGGACAGCAGGATAATAACACTGTCAAATGCTGAGGGCTGTGAGATAGTAAGACGTATTATTGATGAAAGCGGTATAAGCTATTTCAAAAGCGATGATCATAATGCCTGCATGGAGATATTCAAGACAATATCAGAGCTTAGAATGAACTGTATAGGCCCTGATTCATTGTCCTTGGAAAGCAGACGTATCAACACGCTGAGTGCGATCTTTCAAGCGTATGAAAATAAGCTTTCAGACAGCAAACTATATGACAGTGCAAAGCTCATAAGCATTGCCAGCGGTCTTATAAAGGCTGGTAAGACAGACGTGAACGGCGTTCATTTTGCATATGACAAAGAAATAGAAGCTGACAAGCTGACAGCGGAGTATATAGGGCTTTTGCCTGATCCTGCGGTGATAGATAACATGGCTGATATGAGCGATGAGCAGTATCAGAATGGTCTGAGAGAGTTAGCACAAAAGGCGGAGCTTTGGAGAAATTATGGCGTAACAAACGAGGTGGAGAGAACTGTTCTACATATCGTGAACAGTGGTTACGAGCTTTGCGATACCGCTGTGCTGTGTCCGGATGATGAGTATATGGACTTGCTCATGAATATGTGCGATCAATACAAAGTCCCCGTGGAATTTCCTGAGGGCATTTCATGCAGACACAGTGACGTTGTTGCATTTTTCAGGGCAATGCTCAAATGGTGCAAAAATGACTATAGATTTGACCTTTTCAAAGATGTGATGCTCTCTCCTGTTTTTCATTATGAGAAAGAAACAGAGGACGGCAAGACCAAAAGCAAGGGCAGGATATTCCTTGAAGCACAGAACTCAGGAAACGGTTGGGGCATTGAATGGTATAGCACAAGGGATAGTAAGATGTTCAAGGATTTTAATGAGGTCTTTAAAAAAGAGAATGTCAGCGCAAAAGAGTTTTACGGTGGCGTGCTGAAATTGGTGAATGAGTATGTGAGAGGTACAAACGCTGAGCAGAGAAGTTCTATATCAAGCGTAAAGGACGCTTTGATAGGCAGATATAGATTTTATGCAGACTATGACAAGAGTCTTAGCTTGCAGGAAGCAATGACTGAGATCACCGACATTGCAGAGAACGCAAGGTATTCTTTGCCTGCATCAAAAGGCGCTGTTACCTGCTGTCTTATGGGGAAGTATTCTGCGCTTTTCATGAAAAACATATATGTTCTTGGTCTGACAACAGGAAGATTTCCTGTCATGCAGGACGAGTCGCCTGTTCTGAACGATAAGGAGAGAGAACAGCTTTTCGGCAACCGTGACCATTGTTCTGACGCTATCGAGCGCAGAAAGCTCACTGACCTTGTGAGAACTGTTCTCATGGCTGAGAGAGAGAACCTTGTTGTAAGCTGTAGTGTTTATGATACCGTAGAAATAAGAGCGCAAAGCCCGTCGGCAGTGTATACTGTTATTGCGGCTGAAAAGGGCATTGATGTAAACAAAATAGAAGTGTATGATTATCTTTCTGACAGACGCAAGGTTAGCGTGCGTTCTGAGATATCATTAAACAGTGCTTTTCTTAACAAGGCAGAAAAAATCGGGCTTCATTATGACGGTGCAAAACAAAGCGAAAGCCTTACGGAGTATCTTGATAAGCAAAGAAAAAGCCGTATAGATATATTGCGTGAAATGTGCAAAAATGAACATTTTATCATTTCTGCCACAAGCCTTTCGACTATGCTTCAGTGTCCGCTGAGGTTTTTCTATGAGCGTATCGCCCATGTTGAAAAGCCGCAGGAGGTGGATATAGACCGCAGTGCATGGCTCAAAGGCAATGTCAAGGGAATGTATATACATGAGATAATGGAGAATTATGCCAAGACTGTGCTTAAAGGCAAAAGTGCGGCTGAGGTGTCTGAAACTGTTGACAAGGCGATGCTTGATGAGATATTCGATAGCGTTTCTAAAAACTATCTCCGTAACTATCCCCCTGTGGATATGGCTGTGGCACATAGTGAGAGAAATGAATATTACACCTGTGTCAAAGCTTATCTTGACGAACTGCACGGCGATATACACTCAGGCAAACGTGAGGTCGTTGAGGTCGAGTATCCATTTGTCGGCGATGTGAAAATAGGCAAATATACAGTCACCATAAGGGGCAGGATAGACCGCCTTGACAAGATAATAGACGGCGCAAATGTGTCATATCAGATAGTTGACTACAAGACGGAGGATATCAAAAAATTCAGGGAAAAGCTTCCAGAAGACCCACAGGATCATATTTATGCCCTTGCGCTTGAAAAAGGTCTTACGCCTGTGGGCGAAGTGAGCGAAAGTGATATCGTTTCCGCAGATTATGTTTTCATTCTTGAAAAAGGGAATTGCCATGTAGTTAACAATAAGGATAATTCTGGAATCGAAAACATGATAACAATGACATTTAAGAAAATAGTAGAAGAGGGCTTTAAAAAGTGTATTGTGAATAAGAATGATAAAATTACTCCATGCACGTTTTGTCCTGCTTATGAAGAAGTTTGCTCAGGGGGTGCAACAGAATGAGTGAAGAACAGATAAGAAGCTATATAATAGACAAAGACAGTTATGATAAGAATATCCTTGTTGAAGCAGGCGCAGGTGCAGGCAAGACAAGGCTTATAATACAACGTGTTATAGGTCAGATAGGCGCAGGTATACCTGTTGAAAAGATAGTGCTTATAACTTTCACCAATGCTGCTGCAAACGAGCTTTATGAGAGGATACAGGCAGGGCTTACGGAGAATATCGCAAAATGTAGCGGTGAGGAAAAGAAGCTGTATGAGAACGCTGTTATGAATTTACAGCGCATGAAGATAAGCACTATACACAGCTTTTGTTTGAGTATGCTGTCAGAACAGCCTTTTGAAGCTGACCTGCATTTGGGATTAAAACTTGCCGAGGACGGTGAAACAAAGCAGGCACAGGCTGGCTTTTTCGAGAGATATTACCGCACAAATGGTGCGAACATAGAAGATTTCGGCTTTCTGAACAGCAATCAATATAAGCTCAGAGACAGCCGTGTGAAAAACTTTCTTATGGAAACATTTCTTGAGTGTGCTGAATACAGAGATGTTGAGTTTGTTAGGGATAAAAGCTATGACAGTGTGACATTTGACACCATAAATAAGCTTGCCTATAAAGAAATGTGTAACTATAGGGATAGTCTTGTGCGTGCATTCTATAATGGTGCTTTGGGTGGAAAATACGAAGATATAGCAGGTTTTCTTGTTGATGATGTGACGAAGAAATTACCTGATGATATGAAGACCTATGACCCAAAGTATAATTATGTAAAAGTTTGCGCTAATCTTAAAGCTTGCAAAAAGTTCCTTGAGCCTTTTAATAAGACTAAAATTAAGAAAGATCATCCAAAGAGCAATGAGAACATGGCTATTTTCAGCCCAAGTGGGTTTGATAATGTAAAGAAAGAAAATGCACTGTATGCACTCAACAAGACGGCAACGTATATAGAGCAGGTTGTAAAGGCTTATCAGGAGAGTGAAGACGGGGAGAGCGTTTCAAATGACGGACTTTTGTATCACACTCACGAGCTTCTCAAAAACAGCAGTGAGGCAAGAGCGTTTTTCAAAGACAAGTATTCCTGCATTTATATAGATGAGTTTCAGGATACTGATGTTATGCAGACTGAGCTTCTGCTGTATCTTTGCGCTGACGACAGCAAGCTTACAGCAGGCGGTGATATATGGCAATGCCCGCTCCGTGACGGTGCGTTGTTTGCGGTGGGCGACCCTAAACAGTCTATCTACGGCTTCCGTGACGCCGATATCAGGCTTTATAACAAAATGAAATCCAAATTCCAGAACAATAACGAGAAAAACTGCGAGTTTTTCTCACTTGATTACAACTTCCGCTCTGATGAGCAGCTTATAGCTTGGGTAAATGAAAAGTTTCAGCCGGAAATAAACGGCAAATACGGCATGACATACAGCGATATGATATCAAAGGCTGATAAGCCTGCGGCTGTTTCCGACGACGTTATCAGAGGGGCGTATTTTGTCAAAGATCCGGGTGCTGAAAGTGTGGCTAAGATAATTTCAGACCTTGTGAACTGTGGAAAGATATTCGACAAGGGCGTGGAAAGACCTATAAAATACAGTGATTTTCTTCTGCTTCTTTGGAATACAACTCAAATGGAGTTTTATTCAATGGTCTTGACAGATCGTGGCATACCATATACAATGTGGGGCAAACGTCCTCAAAAAAACAATCTGGTGCTGAAAAGATTTATTGCTCTTGCAGAGTTCGTTTTTGAAAGCTACAGTCCTACCGCAAAGGAAAAGGCTTATTCTATCCTTTGGAGATGTAGGCCTGACAGCATCGATTTTGAAGACGCTGAAATTGACGTAGACGATTATGAACAAAACTGTGAAAGCAATGACGCCACGCTTGTTGCAGTAAAGGCGTCTGCCGATACTGTCAATGAGCCTATAGCGAA
This sequence comes from Ruminococcus sp. AM43-6, assembly GCF_003461785.1. Taxonomy (NCBI): domain Bacteria; kingdom Bacillati; phylum Bacillota; class Clostridia; order Eubacteriales; family Oscillospiraceae; genus Ruminococcus; species Ruminococcus sp. AM43-6. Next base: position 142,677 of record NZ_QTXU01000004.1, on the reverse strand, counting down.
GCTTTATAAGATCCTTGATTTTCCTGAGCTTCTTTTCGATAATACCAGCAACAGAGAATATGAGCTTTCAAATCTTATCTATCTTATTGAAAAGTGGGAAAAGCAGGATTTTGCAGGAAGCGGCGAGCTTATGGATATGATGAAAAACGAGCTTTCTGTGCTGAAAGAAAAAGAGCTTATCCTTGACAGCAGTGAGCAGAACTGCGTAAGGCTCATGAATCTTCACAAGGCAAAGGGTCTTGAGGGGAATATCGTTATTATGGCGGAGGCTAAAAATCATAAATTCAGCGGTGGAAAGTACACCGACCTTGTGGCTAAAAGACAGGTCTATGTACCTTTGAAAACAAGCGATTATTCATATATGGACTATCTGACATTCTATCCTAATGAGAGGAAGCAGGCAGAGGATAAATATTTTGGCGAACAGCTCAGGCTTGAATATGTTGCGGCCACAAGAGCAAAGCAGGCTTTTATATTTGTGTATACTTTTGAACGGAAAAAAACTGTGATCGACAAACTTACAATGAGCAAAATAGGCAGAGAACTGCCGCAGATAAACAATGCCACAGCGCAAAGTGCTGTGCAGGCGGCGCAGATAAACGTCAAGGATATATTCGACGAGGTGAACAACAGCCGAAATGCTTTTGATGAAAGCGTTAAAAAGCTCAGTGAGAAACATGTTAGCAAAATCACTCCTAGCCACCTTGAGGACGGCAAAAAAGTCACTATACCAAGTGGAGTGGAGAAACTGTCTTACAAACGTCCAAAGGGCATAGATATCGGTCATATGGTACATCGTGCCTTTGAGCTTGCGGTGAATATGCGTGGAAAGCTGTTTCCGTATAACGAAACGCCACAGCAGAAAGAGCTAATCCAGAAGATTGTCAGCAGAGCGTATCTCGACTTTGAGGGCGAGTGCAGTTCGCAGGCTTCTGAGAGCTTTTATAAGGACTATATCAACTATCAGCTTCACAGCTTTTTGAAAGATAAGGATATCGAAAAATTGCTCAAAACTGCGCAGGCAGTGTATACAGAGCTTCCATTCTACAGTATGGACGGCAATGAATACAGCAACGGAGTTATGGATCTTGTGCTTAAAATGTCAGACAAAAGCTTTATCATAATCGACTATAAGACCAACATACAGGAAGAAGCCGACAGAAAGCTTTTTGAGGAGAGAATTTTAAAGACATATCGTCCACAGCTTGATTTCTACGAAAAGATACTCAGAAAAATGCTTTCGCTCAGTGAGAAAACTGAGGTGGAGTGCCATATTTACTTTATGAATGACGATAAATATATGAAAAACTAGAGCAAAGTCGCTTAAAATATGAATGAGTTAATATTATGAATAATATTATAATTTGTATCGTTCGGTTGACAATGTGATTGAGGTGTGGTATAATAAATCAGTTAATAATGTCGAAAAAAGTAAAAAAAAGCAACAATAAGTCTGCACTAAGCGTAAGGAGAACGTGAATATGGACGTGTACAAATTATGGACCTGCGATGATAACAGCGAAAGCCAACTGAGTTCTAACTTATCGGAAATAGAAAAGGAAATTGACGTTCTCAGGAAAACTTTTGATTTTGTCAGGCTTCTGAAAGCGGACGGTCCTCATGGAGTGAGCGGCTGCGTTGAAAATCCATGTCAGTGTTTTTCTTTTTGGAAAGTGGACGAGCCTTGTGAAAACTGTATATCCTTAAAAACTTTTATTGATAAAAAGCCGAGAACTAAGCTTGAATTTATGGGAACTGACATTTATCAGGTCTTTTCAAAGTATGTTCAGGTTGACGGAGAGCCGTATGTTATGGAGCTTATCAAAAAGCTTGATGAGGACTCTCTGCTGGGTGTTCAGGACAGAGAAAAGATAATGAATAAGCTGTCAAAATATCATAAGGCAATGTATACCGATGCGTTGACAGGTGCGAGCAACAGGAGATATTTTGAAGATAAGCTTAAAAAGTCCCATGTGCCTGCGGGCGTTGCGATGATAGATCTTGACGACTTCAAGGTTTATAACGATACATGCGGTCATGACGTAGGAGATATGGTGCTTGTGACAGTGGTTGATGTTATAAGGCGCTGTATTAGAAAATCTGATGTGCTTGTGCGTTATGGTGGCGACGAATTTTTGCTTGTCATGCCTGATATTCAGGAGGACGATTTTGCCCATAAGCTCAGGAAGATAAAACGAAATATCCATGCGGCAACTGTGCCAGGGTATTCAAATATACGTCTGTCAGCAAGCGTCGGCGGCGTTTTCTCTGATGGCGATAGCCTTGACGAAGCTGTCAGCAAGGCTGATAAGCTTATGTATCAGGCAAAGACAAAGAAAGATACAGTTGTCACAGATGGTCACGAAAGTGTTGCCGGTGAGCCTCAAAAGCAGGAGATACTTATTGTTGACGATTCAAATATAAACAGAGAGATACTCTCTGAAATGCTTGGCAATGAATATATCATACATGAGGCGGCAAGCGGCGAGGAGTGTATTGACCTGCTTAATCAGTATGGCACTGGAATTTCACTTGTGCTTTTAGATATAATCATGCCCGAAATGGACGGATTTGAAGTTCTGGACTATATGGCGCAACACCATTGGATAGAGGATATCCCTGTTATAATGATATCAAGCGAGGATTCTGTATCCTCTATAAGAAAAGCATATGAGTTTGGCGTTTCTGATTATATCAGCAGACCCTTTGATTCACGCGTTGTGTATCAGCGTGTGTTCAATACCATTAAGCTTTATGCAAAACAGCGCAGACTTATTTCCCTTGTAAGTGACCAGATGTACGAAAAAGATAAAAACAACCGTATGATGATAAGCATACTCAGCCAGATAGTAGAGTTCAGAAACGGCGAGAGTGGAAGCCATGTGGTGAACATAAAGCGCATAACGGAACTGCTTTTAGATAGGCTTCCTATGCGCACAAACAAGTATACTGTCAGCGGCACTGAGCAGCTTCTCATACCAATGGCTGCGGCACTCCATGATATCGGCAAGATAGGCATTGACGATAAGATACTCAATAAGCCCGGCAGGCTAACCAAAGAGGAGTTTGAGATAATGAAAACTCACTCCGCTATCGGAGCGCATATGCTTGAAAGTCTTGAGCAGTTCCGTGACGAGCCACTCTTGAAGATAGCCCATGACATATGCAGGTGGCACCATGAGCGTTATGACGGCAGGGGCTATCCTGACGGACTAAAAGGCGACGAGATACCCATATCGGCTCAGATAGTTTCTGTCGCCGACGTTTATGACGCACTTGTCAGCGAGCGAGTTTACAAAAAGGCGTATACTCATGAAAAGGCTATGGAAATGATACTTAACGGAGAGTGCGGTACATTCAACCCTGTGCTTGTCGAATGTCTTAAAGATATTCAGAACGAGCTTGCCAAGGGCGTAGAATAAGAGATGATATGATTTGTAAGGAGTGTCCTGATGACTACTAGAGAATTTTATGAAAGCATTGGCGCAAGTTATGACAACGTTCTGGTACGTTTCGGCAGTGAGAAAATGATAACAAAGTTTGCAAAAAGATTTGCTGATGATACAACTTTTCAGGATATGTGCAAGGCTTTAGAGGAGAAAAACGCCAAGGAAGCTTTCCGTATGGCTCACACCCTCAAAGGCATTTGCAGCAATCTTGGCTTTGATGAGCTTTACAAGGCGAGCTATGACCTTACAGAGGATCTTAGGGACGGTGAGCTGTCAGGCTATGAGCAGGATTATGAAAAGGTCTGCGAAAAATATAAGATAGTTTATGACAATGTGACAAAAATAGATAGCTGAGTGTCAGACTGTCGGTTTTATGGTGAGGAGGAGCTTCCACCCCATGAGCTTAGAATGATGTCTGTGTTCAATGCGAAGATAGCAAACTTCAATCGCAAAACTATCAAGGGCAGATAACGTTTCAGAATGAAATATTTAATTCGCTCCAGAAAATAGCAAAGCACCCGTATCATGTGCGATACGGGTGCTTTTTTATCAGAAGCCTTTTTCTTTAAGCTCTTTTACTATATCTACATAAAATTCTCTCACGTCAAAATCCTTGATGTTCTCCCTGAAAAGGTCGATAACATCGCCATGAGAAATGCCACGCTTGCCCTTGTGTTCTATCATCTTGGAGTTTTCACCATAAAGCCCCGACTCAACTGTTACTAGCCCGTCATTGCCCTTGCCGTATGGCTTGTTGAGCAGATAGCCGATATTTAACGGAAAACCTGCGGAACGTATACTGTTCATTTTGCTCATCACGGAGCGGTAGGAAACCAACTGGCTGTCGGGGGTGCTTGCGTTAAGCTCAGAGCAGTTTTTGTAAGTCAGGTCATAAACGCCATCTAAAAAGCTTGGGTCTTTGTCACCCAGAGCAGTGAAAAGCTTGTTGTATTTTCTATCAACAAAGCCCTGTATGCTCTCAGGTATCTTCCCAAGAAGCATATCAACGAATTTACAGCCATAGTGTGGCGTGTTTATGGTGGTAAGAGTTGCCACATATTTGTCCATGCCGAGGTGAGAGATAGCGTATCTTGAGTCAAGCCCGCCTTTTGAGTGTGCGATTATGTTGACCTTTTCTGCGCCAGTTTCTGCAATAACTTCTTTTATCCTTTCAGCTACCTCAGTGGCACTGACGGATACTTTGTTGGCGGACTGTTGCTTGCCGTAATAGACCTCTGCGCCATTTCTAATAAGTTCGTTAGGTACTCTGCCCCAATAGTTTATTACCTGCCAATCACGGAAGAATATGCCATGCACCATAAGTATAGGATACTTTGTCTTGCATATCTCGTTCTCTTTTCGTGCAGCGTCAAGGTCAAGCTTTGCCTGCTCGAAGTAGTATTCACTTCTCGCTGCCTTGTAGAATTTTCTGAACACGATGCAGTTCACAAGAGGTATGTACCAGGTGAATAACAGAATAACATACCACAGTATTTTCACCTGACGTGCCGAAGCCGCTATCCGCACAATGCCGCTCAGACACAAAAGCGTTGTTACAGCATAAGCGCAAAGTGCATTTGCAAGAAGACGCCAGCCGTTCAGTTGTGTAAAGCAAAGCACTATCACTATTATAAGCTGTATAACGCTTTGCAAAACACCGCAACCAAGTACAAACGCTCCGGAATCAAGCCGTCGGATTTTTCCATGAGAACCTTTGCGTCCATGTGATTTGAACATGAAAACCAAGGTGTATAGTGTCAAAAGTATGATGATAAGAGTTTTGAGCAGAGAATTTATGTCAATAAGTTTCCACAGCGCAGGTGCGTTTGCAAGCAGAAGCACCGGTATAGAAAGAAAAGTTCCCCTTATTTTTTTCATTTTTTTACCCCTTAAAGATTATTTTTCAGTTTTACGTGTCTAATATCGTTTCCCACAAACATAATAGGCATGAAACAGCCTGTGAGCCTCGAAACTATACGCTCATTATATTTTCCATTGTATTCGTCATTGGTGAGATTGGTAGAGATTATCGTTGGCCTGCCAAGGTTGATACGCTCGTTGATTATTTCATAGATCACGGAATCTGTAAAGCTCGTTTGAAATTCTGAGCCGAGGTCGTCAAGGATAACAAGGTCGGCATTCTCTATGATGTCAAGTGTCTGACCTGTAGCTCTGCCGAAATGCTCGTCCTCTATCTGTCTGAGAAGCTTCAGCAGAGAGGCGAAAATGACGCTGTAGCCCTTTTGTATAAGTTCATTTGCAATGCAGGCTGAAAGAAAAGTCTTGCCAAGACCTGTTTTGCCAATGAAAAACAGTGATGGAGAGTTTTCATGAAATTTGTCAGCATATGCACGGCAGTTTGAATACACCGTTCTCATTTTCTCTCTTGGTGACATTCCATTACCGTCGCTTTCAGGATAAAATTCTATTCTGAACTCAGAGAAATCGTGGAGCTGGATACTGCAATTCTCGTTAAGCTCCTCAGTGGTGTATTTTTTCAGCAAGTCGGTGAAGCACTGGCACTTCACTCCGTCACGATAGCCATAATCACAGCATTTAGGACAGTAATAGTGATAATCAAGGTAGTCTTCAGGATAACCTCCCATTTTAAGCAGCCCTTTAATGGCACGTTTAGTATTGGCATTGTTTTGACGCATTTTTTGTATATAGTCTCTTCCATGAGCATTTTTGCCTACTATGCCCTTCATGAGTTCACAGTTATTTGCTTTTAGTGATCTTGTAAGAACCTCTATTTCAGGAAGTCGCTGTGCTATCTCCTGAGCGTGAACCTCATGCTCGTTCATGACAGCTTCACGCCGTCTTTTAAGTTCATTTTCAGCCTTGTCATAGGCGGTTATTGAATATTTCATTTTTTACTCCTTATCATAGTTTTCCTGATTTTTCTAGATCAAAATTCATTGCGAATTTTTCAAAATCATCAAGATCATAGGAAGTTTGCTTATTAGTATTCTTATTTTTCTTGGAGGTGTGGTACTTTTCGTCCTCGTGTGTGACCTGTTCAGGGGTAGTGATGCTCTTGCCGGCCCAGTTTGACAGTATAGTGTCTATATATTTGTAATTCAGTTTGTTGGTATTGTCAACGCACTTGTTATAGGCTATCTCCAGCATTTCAACAGTGAAGCCCATTGTTCGCCACTTTTCTATAAACTCAAGCTGCTGCTTTGACGGCTTTGCTGTCTGTCCGAAAATTTTCAGTGCCTTGAATTCATACTTTTTTATGTTGGAAAGCCTAATTATTTCTTGTTCAATTTGTTGATAAGTACAGATGTCTTGTTCAAACCACCCTCGCATTACTGTCACAAGGTAAGACACGTTGTGCTTTTCAAGTGACACACAGTATTCTGCGGCTAAGAGAATAGATGCAGCATCAAATCGGTAATACTCATAAAGAGCAAGAAGTTCCCCTTGCTCAGTTCCATTGATAGTGCGTTGTAAAACGGTTTGTATCTCGTCAAAGAGATGTGCAAGGTTAGGGTCCTTTTGCTGCTTTTCCAATATCTCAGAATTTTTGTATCTTATGCACAGCTTGTTTGAAACGCTCTGACGTTTCGGGGCAACTGCCTCAACTTTTGAAACAGGCTCGGCCTTTGTTTCAGGCTCTGAAACAGGTGTAGAAACGGCTTTGACCTGTGCAGGCTTTGCCATATCACTGTGTTCTGTGGTGATGACTCCCAGTGATACCCAGTGTGTCACAGCGTCAATGACAGTGTTCTCAGGAAGTCCTGACTTTTCCGCAAGCTTTGCACTGTCGCATTCACGTTCCGTTGAACAGAGTATGCAGAGAAGTACCTTTACAAAGTCGCCATCACTTAATTTTATGTATTTATCGACCACTTTAGACGGCACTGAAAAACTGCTTCCCCAGCGGTCGCAATCAAAAGTATATTTCATTATGTATCCTCGCAAATATGATTAAAACTATCCAAAATAATTATATCACATAATCTGGACTTTTGCAACAAAATTTGTGCATTTGACTTTTGATAAATAAAATGCTATAATAGGCTAATACCAAAGAAACGGAGAGATAAAAATGATAAGAAAATTTGTGCCTGAGGACAGGGAAGATTATATCAGATTTTCCACTGAGTTCTATAATTCTTCTGCAGTGGACAAGCCTGTTCCAAGAGAGCATTTTGAGCAGGGTTTTGATGAAATGATGAGGTCTGACGTGTATGTGCAGGGTTATATGCTCGTTTGTGACGGCAATAATGTTGGCTACTGTGTTACAATGAAAACATATTCAGTTGAAGCAGGCGGTATTACTATATGGATAGACGAGCTTTTTGTGCTGGAGGAATACCGCTCAAAAGGTCTCGGCAGGGAGCTTTTTAAGTATATCGAGGAAAATGGCGACAAAAAGCTCCGCCGTATCCGACTTGAAGTCGAGCTTGAAAACGGCAGAGCCATATCGCTTTATAAGAAAATGGGCTTTGAGCCTGCGCCTTACGACGGAATGTGGAAAACTATTTTATAGTCCTTTCGTGAATTTCCCTTGAAATGCTGTCGCAAACCTTATTAAGGGCGGCGTGGTCCATTGCGGCGATATAATACTTTTCTATCTCGTCATGGACTTTCTTGGCTTTCTTGATGCCTGAATACACTTCCTCTGCAAGGTCGGAGGCGGTGACTTTATCTAATCTCAGTCTTGTTTTCAGGGCTGAGATCTTTTTCTTGTCATAAAATCTGCCCATGTTGATAGCTTTTTCAAAGCCGTCAAGCTTGCTTATAGGGGAATTTATCACAAATGCGATGCCAGCCTCCGGGATAAGCAAATGCTCGTAAAGGGTGTTGCCAAATAGGATAGCAGGGCAGAGAATAACATCATAACCTCGCTTTACAGCCTGCTGTGCCATGAGGGTGACGAACTTGTGGGAAGCGGCATAATAATCATCGTTCATGGCGAACACGTCAAGGTAGCTGTCAAGAGTGGCAAGCTGCGTCATACAGCCGTATTCCGTCAAAGCGGTCAACTGTCTAAGATCAGTTTTACCACTGCCAGAGCCTTTTTTGTTTAGAAGACGTTTTGCTGATCGTTCTGTGAAGCTTTTCAGCTTTTCCTCCAGCAGACAGCCTTCACCGCAATTGTAGGTATCGAAGCAAACGTTAGACAGGGCAGTGGTAAACCTTTTGCTTCTTGCCAAAAGCGACTTGTTTTTGTCTGTGGTCTCGATTATTTCAGATCTGAAGGCCTTCAGCTTTTCTTCGTCCCAATACTCTCCTAAGTTGATTATTTTCTGACAAACTCCTGGATATGAACATTCCATAACGTGGGGCGCAGTGCCGTCGCAGATTATGGCCTTTGATGTATGCAGAACGATTGCATCAAGGGAAGCAGGGTCAGAGGAGCAATAAAACCTAGTGACGTCCTCTGTCGGTTCAAACTCGGCGGCTATCTTTTTCATAAGTGAAGATTTTCCTGTGCCTGCACCCCCTTTGAGTATGAATGTGAAATACTCCTTATCAGCCATTATCTTGCCAAATTCCGTGGAAAAACCATTCTGCGTCATTGCACCCAAAAAATACTTTTCTGACATAAATTACCCTCCATATCTCAAACGCATTAGATCAGTGTGACTGCGTTTGCATTTTCATTTTTATAATATGTCAGAAAAAGCATGATTGTTCAAAAAAATTTGGTGGACAAAAAAAGCTTGAAAAAAGTAAAAAACTTTCATTGCATGACGTTGCAAATTGACATTGTGATAACTACTTTATCTTTCCTGCCTGCAACAGGATACAAAACGCCGTCCGCTTTATGCAGTGCCTTTTTTACTATTGCAGAACTTTTCATTATGTTCCGCCTTTCTTATCTATCTTAATTCTGCGGTATCATACGGCTAGTTATGACTAACTCGTAAGCTTTTATGATAGCATAACAAGGTGGAAATGTCAATAGAATTGGGGCGATGGAAGGCGGTAAGGACAGAAAAATACCGATACAGATGGGGCTGTATCGGTGGAATATATGGGTAAAGCTTAGTCTGGAAATTCAAGAGATCTTGTACATATCATTTTTGTAGAACATTATTGAATCGTTTTTTTCAGAGCGCCTTAGAACGGTAAGGACATTATAAACATCTGGAAATGGCGAAACCATACCCATACACGCCATACCAAAATTCAATCCATTAAATACTCTAAATTCGGCAGGACTAATTAAAAATAATATAAAAGGAACCACCCCAAGAACAAAAGGCAGCAGACACATCAATATAAACTTATCTCGTTTTAATGGATATGATGCTAATGCCACAAATGTTGTCTTTCCTTTAATTCTTCCTATTGTTACATCTGCGTCCTTAGGATAAACGATTCCGTGTAACCACTCGTGGATCATCAACAATAAAAAGCCTAAAGCAAATCCCACCAAAATAAAAATTGGAGAGATCACTGTCACCTTGCAAACGATAGTTTTACCAAACATAGCAGCAAAAAGTAAAACACATAGAATTGCGGCGATCGGTGAAGCTTTTTTCATCAGTTCATCGACACTCTTAGGCGTTTCTATCTTTACTGCATTATCAGGTAACTTTCCTGTTTGATATTTATTTATATCATTTATTGACCACACAATTTTTATCATATTACATACCTTTGTTTATCTAATCTCGATTTATCGTCTAACTATATCGTATTATTCATTATACCACACCATATGCACCAAAGTCAAGCAAACTATTCGATCCGATATAGTTTGAAACTATATCTATCCCACAGAAATAAATATTTTACTATCGCCTTTTTTCGTGCTATACTAAATACCAGCAAACCAATAGGAAATAAACTATAGTAAAATGAAAGAGGTAACAAAAATGAGCAATAATATCAAAGTACCATGCCGCTACGATTTTGTGGGCAGCTTTCTTAGACCTGACTATCTGAAAAAGGCAAGAGCAGATTTTGAAAACGGCACTATCACAGCCGAGCAGCTTAAAGAGGTAGAGGATAAGGCTATCCTTGATCTCGTTGCAAAGCAGAAAAAGGCTGGTTATCATATCATCACTGATGGAGAGTTTCGCAGAGCAACATGGCATCTTGACTTTATGTGGGGCTTCAACGGAGTTGGTCACAGCAAGACACAGACAGGTCTGCCTTTCCATGGCGAGGCCGCAATGATAGACGATACATATCTCACAGGCAAGGTATCAGTTGGCGACCACCCATTTGTTGAGCATTTTAAATTCGTTAAGGCTCTCGAGGACGAGAACACAGTCGCAAAGCAGACTATCCCTGCCCCTGCACAGTTTCTTGAGCAGATGATAATGCCTTTTGCACTGGAGAACACAAAGAAGTATTATAACGATACAGAAGAGCTTGTTCAGGATATCGCAAAGGGCTACAGAAAAGTCATCGCTGACCTTTATGCAGCAGGCTGCCGCAACATTCAGTTTGACGATTGCTCATGGGGCATGATAGTTGACCCTAATGCAAAGGCTATTTTTGGAGTTGACGACGCAGGTCTTGAGGATATAAAAAGACTTCTGTTGAGAATAAACAACCTTGCTATCGAGGGCAAGCCTGAGGATCTTGTTATCACAACACACGTTTGCCGTGGTAACTTCCACTCAACATATGCAAGCAGCGGTGCTTATGACAGTGTAGCTGAGACGCTTTTCGCAGGCGAAAATGTAAGTGCATATTATCTTGAATTTGACGACGAGCGTTCAGGCGGTTTCGAGCCTTTGAAAGCAGTAAGCGGCGACAAGAAGGTAGTCCTCGGACTTATCACATCAAAGAAGCCTGAGCTTGAGGACAAGCAGGCTGTTATCGACCGTATCCACGATGCTGCAAAATACATCTCACTTGACAGACTTTGCCTTAGCCCACAGTGCGGTTTTGCGTCCTGCGAGATAGGCAACAAGCTCACAGATGAGGAGCAGTGGGCAAAGCTTGCTCTTGTTAAGGAGATAGCCGAAGAAGTTTGGGGATAACAAACAGATTTAACATATATCCCGAGGGATACTCAATATTCTTGATAAAAAATGACTCGCGTCAAAACATATCCAACTTCTTAACAGATCATACGAGTGCAGAGAAAAGGACAAATAAAAAAGTAGGGAGCGTTTCCAAATCGGTAGCGCTCCCTATAATATTACTTGTGGCTCTTAGGTTTCTGTTTTAAAATCTCTTGGATCTCTGCAAGATGTTTGGCTGTAAAGGTAATTAATCCTGTATAATGAAACTTGACACATACAAATAAAATGTGTCAAGTGATATTGACAAAACCATGGTGAGGGAAGTGATGTGATTTTTCTCAAATATGTTGATCCGATTTTCTTTTTCTATTTTCCATTGTCAATTCTGAAAAAATGTGCTATAATCATACTGATAATCAGCTGCATTGGCGGAGAATGGAGGAAAATATCTTGTGTTTTACAGTAATATTGGCGGATGATGAGCCACAGATTTTAGAAGGAATTCGGGATTCTGTGGAGTGGGAAACACTGGGGTTTCGTGTCATTGCAACAGCACTGAACGGAAATGAGCTTCTGGAACAGACGGAAACGCTTCGTCCTGATTTGGTAATCAGCGACATTAAAATGCCGTTTCTGGACGGATTGGAAGTGGCGAGAATCCTGCATGAGAACATGATGCATATCAAAATTGTCCTTTTTTCCGGCTGGGACGATTTTGAATATGCACAGCTTGCCATTCGGTATGGGGTATCGGAATATGTGCTGAAACCCATCGACTTTCAGGAGATGCAAAACCTGCTGAAAAAAATCCACAGAGAATTAGAAACGGAGTTGGAACAGCGTCAAAATCAGGAGCGTTTTGCGGAAATTTATCAAAAGAGCCTGCCATTGTTGCAGGAGCAGTTTCTAATACAGCTGGTCAGAGGCTCACTTACCCCAGAACAGATGCAGCGGCAGCAAAAAAATCTGTCGGTTTCGCTGGATGCCAATCATTTTTGTGTGGTCATTATGAAGATCACGGAGGAAAGCGATGATTATCTGTCGCAGTTTTCCGTGGCAGAATCCGTCAATGAGATGCTGCAGCAGGTCTGTCCCTTTCGGACATTTCGTTATCTGGACAAGATCATTTATCTGTTGCTGCTCTCTGCACCGTTGGAAATGATACGGATTCAGAAAGCACTGAACGAAGCCTCTCATATTTCCAAGCACTATAACCAAGTGGCATTTTCCTGCGGCATCGGCAGCATCTGTGAAAAGCTAGAAGAGTTGCCAGCTTCGTTTTCACAGGCAATGGAGGCGTTGGAATACAGCGTGGTGTCCGCAGAAGAGTCTGTGACCTCTTATCAGGATGTGGAATTGTACGAAAACCACGTGTACACCTCTATATCCACAGAGAAACTGGAAATGGCGATCAAGCTGGAAGATCAGGAAAAAGTGCAGAAAGAAGTGGAAAAGCTGGTGACACAACTGGAAGAGAGCCACTATAATTTCAATGCTTACCAGTCAGCAATTCTGGAGATCATCTTTTCCATCTCCGGCATTTTTCGCCAGTATCACATGATGGACGACGAAATATTCGCCGATGCCAAGCGTATGACCATGAAGGTCCTGTCCCTGGAAACGGGAGAGCAGCTGAACGCATGGCTGCTGAATTACTGCGACTATATCATTTATGCGATTCACCAGAGGAAGGTGGATCGGAACAGCATCCTTGCACAAAAGGCCATGGAATATGTCCAGCAGCATTACGGCAATGCGGAGTTGTCCGTGGACGAGGTGTGTGCCTATCTGCATGTCAGTACATCTCACTTTTCCAACATCTTCCGCAAAGAAACTGGCATGAGTTTTCTGGCGTTCCTGACGAAGAAGCGAGTGGACGAGGCAGTTCGCCTGCTGAAGACAACGGACGAAAAAAGCAGAGTGATCGGAGAAATGGTCGGCTATCCGGAACCCAATTATTTCAGCTATGTCTTTAAGAAAAACATGGGCATGTCGCCGGCAAAATTCCGAAAAGAACTGGCAACGGGGAACTAGCATGAAAAAGATATTGCAATTGTTGCACCGGAAGATTGACGGAAAGAGCATTCGTCTGATTTTTACTGCCCTGTTTTTCCTGACCGTCAGTCTGTTCACTGCACTGATCATCTCCCTTTATTCAGAGTATACCAAGGCACAGATCACCGCTTTTTTGCAGGAGAAAAATACCCAGCAGCTGCGGCGTATGAGTTTCAGCATTGAGGAAGATGTGGACGACACCATTGAGCTTGCCAATACCGCCTATTATCAGATCATCAAGAGCGCTGACCTGCAGGCACTTTTGACGGAACAGACTTTGTCGGATTTCTGCCAGCTTCATGAAAACAAGATTTTGTATGCCGCCATTTATGATATTGACGGGGCGCTGCTCTGGCAGAATGCAGAGAATTATGATACAGAATCGGTGGACAGTGCTGCATGGTTTCAGGCAGCAGAAACTGAAATTGACACCGTCGCATTTGATGTGCCTCATTATATCCAGACAGCAGCAGGATTTCAAAAAGCCATGACCGTTTCCCGCTATTTGGAGCTTCGGGACGGTGGAAAGAGCCGTTCTGGAATTTTGCGGTTTGATGTCTGCATGGACAACATGGAGGCAGAGTTGAACATCTATCCGGCATCACAGACGGATTATTTTTATCTGATGGACAACGAAGAGCATCTGATCTGCTATCCCTTTGAGAAACGACTGAAGAGCGGTGTGCGAACCGAATGGACGCTGCATACACCGAAAAATCAGGTGGTTTTGCAGGACAAAAAGGAGTGGCTGCTCCAGCAGCAAACCATAGGATATACCGGCTGGAAACTGATCTCTGCTGCTTCTTTGACGGAAGAACTGCAAAACAACACGCAGCTCAGAACCGGAATCGCAGTCATTGTTCTGCTGATGGCGGTGGTTTCTGTGATATTGGACTTTTTGATTCAGCGTCTGATGATCGCACCGGTTTTGCGGCTCTCCGAAACCATGAAACGGTTTGGACATGGGGAATTGCAGGTTCGTGCAAAAGCAGAGAGCTGCGGAGAAATCAGAGGACTTTCCGACGGCTTTAATGACATGGCGGAAAAGACAAATCAGCTGATGGAACGAGTGCGGAAAGAGGAACGGGAAAAACAGATTACCGAGCGAAAGCTTCTGCAATCTCAGATCAATCCCCACTTTTTGTATAACACGCTAGATTCTATTATCTGGATGATACAGAGCAAAAAGTATGAGGGCGCCGGAAAAATGGTGTCCATGCTGGCAAAGTTTTTCCGCATCTCTTTGAGTCAGGGAAAGGACATTATCACGCTGAAAAAGGAACTGGAACACGCCGTCAGCTATCTTTCCATTCAAAATGTGCGGTTTCAGGATAAGTTTACATTTACGGTGGATTGGGACGAAAAACTGGCGGACTGCCTGTGTCCCAAGCTGGTGATCCAGCCAATGTTGGAAAATGCAGTCTATCACGGCATGGAGGGCATGTATGAAGACGGGGAGATCCAACTGAAGATCTATGCGGTAAACGAACTGGTGCACATCGATGTGATCGACAACGGCGAGGGTATGACCGAAGCACAGGTGCAGAAGATGATGCAGGGCGATGTGGTGTCCAGCAAGCGTGGCTCCGGAATTGGTGTGAAAAATGTCAATGACCGAATCAAGCTGTATTTCGGTGAGGCATATGGCGTACAGATAATCAGTGCACCGGATGAGGGAACTACGGCACGCATCTATTTCCCCATGAGGAGGCAGGAAGATGAAATTGAAAAATAAGGTGCTCTGGGTCTTTGCCGGAGGGATTCTGCTGGTACTGCTGTTGTTTCTTGAACAGCAGTTCTTTCAAACAAGAAAAAAACAGATCGCCGTGATTTTGTCGGAAGATGCAGTGTCCGATTTCTGTGCGTTTCAGGAGGGCATCTATGACGGTGCAGAGGATTGTGCGGTGTCACTTCGTATCATACACACTCCGGAGCTCTCGGAAAACGCATGGGCGGAATTGCTGTCTGCACAAAAAAAGCAGGGCTGTGACGGTGTTCTGCTGTTCTGTCCGGAACAATACTACACCGGAAGCGAAAAGTTCTATGCCGAAACACTGGAGCAATGCAAGCTCCCTGTTTTCTCTGTCACCTACGCACCTGCATTTTTCCACGGTGCTTATAGCGATGGCATGGAACAGCTCTCCGAGATCCTATCCCCGCAAATCCAAGAGGCAGCACAGGGTTCGTTCGAAATTTTCGCAGATACCACGCAGGCAAAGAGTGTGCGAATTGCGGAGTCTGTGGAGCAGTGTCTGAAACAAAATGATGCGGTATATGATCGGGATACCAGTTTTGAAAACGGCTCTAAAACACTGCTTGTCTGCGGAGAAACAGACGACACCAAAGCTTTTTCCCGTGCGGCGGCAGTCATTCAGATCTGCCCCGAACAGCCGGATTATACATTACTGACAAGCGGTGCGGTGGACATGATCGTGACAGAGAATGATTATGGGTTTGGGTATCAGGCAATCGTCTATCTGACAAAGCGTATGCAGCGGAAAAATGTGCCGTTTTCTCCGCCAGAACTGCGTGAGGTCACAAAGGAAAATCTGTTCGATGCCCAACAGGACGCACTGCTGTTTGAATAGGAGAAGTGCCATGAAAAAGAAGAACCTTATTTTCTCTGCGGTAGGCGTTGGACTTCTGGCTGCTGCTATGGTGGGCGGATTTGTCCACTTTCAAAAGCAGCACACTGACCGTTTTTTGAAAGTGGGAATTGCGGTATATGATCTGGAAGACCCCTATATTCAGACATTGACAGATGCTATTCGCAGTCAGCTGAAAGATAAGACCATCGACGGAAGGGAGATCATCTACGATGTTTTTGATGCCTCCGGCAGTGCGGTAACACAGAACACACAGCTTTACGAAATTTTGCAGCAGGAGTATGACGTGATCCTCTGGAATCCGGTTTCGCCCACTAATGTCGTGGGGATACTGGAGGATGCACAGGAACAGGATGTGCCGGTGATTCTGTTCAACCGTGAACCGGCGAAAGCGGATCTGGAGGAGCAGGACAATGTATGGTACGTCGGCACAGAGGCGAAAGAAGCCGGAAATATGCAGGGAGAAATGCTGATTCAGGCTTGGAATACCTGTGAGATGGACAAGAACCGGAACGGCATGCTGGACTATATTCTGGTAGAGGGAGAACAGGCACATACCGATGTCATCAACCGTACCGATGCGTTTCTGCAAACGGCTTCTGCTGCACTTCCTCTGAATCAGCTCCATGTGATCTCCGCGGACTGGGCGAGAACCTCTGCACTGCGGGAGATGCAGAACCTCTCCGCAGAGGAGACAACTGAAGTCGAGGCGGTGATTTGCAGCAATGACAGCATGGCATTGGGTGTCGCAGATTTTTATGCAAAGCAGAAGCTGCCGCTGCCAGTCATCATTGGTATCAATGGGATTCAGGACATGCAGGATGCCATTGATGCCGGGGTGATTTACGGGACGGTAGATCTGAATGTTCCGGAACAGGCAAAAACTATTTTTGCAATCATTCAGGGATATTTCGATGCCGGAGCAGAAATGCCGAAAGAAAAAGTCTGCTATCTTCCGCAATCCCCTTATACGAAATAAAATAAAGCAAACCTTCTTGAATCGTGTTGGAATTTGTATCTTTTGCACAGAATAATGTATTCCTTTTGGAAATGTCCTGTGCTATGATATAGGTGTCAACAAAACAGGGACCCGAACGAAAATAGGTTCCGATTCAAGGAGGTTTTTCTTATGTTAAAAAACAGCACACAACCCGCCGGCGGCGGAAACGTCATGTATCCCGGGAAAGTTCCGGGGAAAGTCAAGTATACATTTGCATTTGGTGCATTGGGCAAGGATATGATCTATGGCATGATCGCAACGTTCTCCATGATCTATTTTACCGACATCATTAAGGTCGCACCGGCATTTATCGGCATCATGTTCTTTTCCGCAAAAATCTGGGACGCCTTCAACGACCTGTTTATGGGAATGCTGGTGGACAACACCAGAAGCCGTTTCGGAAAGTTTATCCCGTGGCTGACGGTCGGAACACTGATCAACGCATTTGTTTTTATCATTTTGTTCACCGACTTCCATCTGAGCGGCATCGGACTTTGCGTATTTGCTGCCGTTGCCTATGTCCTCTGGGGCATGACCTATACTATTATGGATATTCCATATTGGTCTATCGTTCCGAATCTGACTTCAGACCCTCACGAGAGAGAAAAGGTTTCTGTACTGCCCCGTATTTTTGCCAGCATCGGTCAGTCCCTGATCATCGCCGGATTTGGCGTACAGATCATCAAGGGACTGGGAGGCGGTTATACAGGATATCATCGTTTTGCATTGATCATTGCCGCAACCTTTATCTTTACCATTGCAGTTACCGTCATCAATCTGCCGAAAAAGCAGGTGGGCAAAAAGGCAGAAAAGGTTTCTTTCAAGGACATCTTTTCCATCATCAAGAGAAATGACCAGCTTCGCTGGGCAGTGGCTCTGATTCTCCTGTACAACGTGGGAATCCAGCTCATTATGGGTGTTGCAACTTATTATTTTGCTTATGTCTGCAACAACAGCAGCATGCTCTCTGCATTTATGATCAGTGCCTCCATCGCAGAAGTGGTTGGTCTGATTATTTTCCCGAAAGTCACCAAGATGCTCTCCAGAAAGAAAGCATTCCTGATGGCATGTATTCTTCCGGCAATCGGGCTGCTGATCCTGCTGCTCACCGGTATTTTTGCACCGCAGAACATTGTGCTCACTGTCATTGCAGGCGTGATCGTCAAGACTGGTACTGGTCTGGAACTGGGCTGTGCGACAGTCTTTCTGGCAGACGTGGTGGACTACGGCGAATATAAGCTGGGCATAAGGAATGAGGGTGTCGTATTCTCCCTCCAGACACTGATCGTGAAGCTGACCGCTGCATTTACTTCTCTGTCCATTGGCTTTGCACTGGACCTGACTGGATATGTACCGAATCAGATCCAGTCCCTCGCAACTCAGAACTCCATTCGTGTGCTGATGTGTGTCATTCCGGCTGTGGGAATGCTGCTGGCATATGTGGTATACCGCAGGAAGTATAAGCTGAACGATGCGTATATGAAAAAGGTGGTTTCCGCCATTTCTAGTCCAAAGACTGAATTGACATCCGAAAAGACGACAGAGGAGGAATCATGACCATGAAACTGAAACAATTTCAGGCAGACCTGACCGCAGGAAAATATGATGAAAAGCTTTGCAAACTCTACGGCAGCTCCGATGCCGTACTTGCTGCACAGCGAGCACGCTATTTGCAGGCGGCAGAGAACTTTTCTTGCCTGTATCCGGAGTGGGAGGAGATCGCCGTATTTTCTGCACCTGGCAGAACCGAGATCGGCGGAAACCATACCGATCACCAGCATGGCTGTGTTTTGGCTGCCTCTGTTGATCTGGACGTCATTGCCATTGTGGCATTTCACGACGAGCATGTGATTCGGCTGCAATCTGCCGGGTATCCGCAGGATTATGTGGATTTGTGTGACCTCACGGTACATCCGGAGGAAAAGGGAAAGTCCGCTGCACTGATTCGCGGTGTGGTTTCCAGATTTCAGGAAATGGGCGTTGCTGTAGGCGGCTTTGATGCTTACACCACTTCCAATGTCCTGAGCGGCAGCGGACTCTCGTCTTCGGCAGCCTTTGAGGTACTCATCGGCACTATCATCGACCAGCACTATCATGCAGGTGCTGCCGGAGCAGTAGAGATTGCCAAAATCGGACAGTATGCGGAAAATCGGTACTTCGGAAAAAAGAGCGGGCTGATGGATCAGATGGTAAGCTCTGTAGGTGGATTTGTGTTCATTGATTTTGAGGACACGGACAACCCGAAAATCGAAAAGCTGTCCTGTCAGTTTGAAGATGCCGGCTATATGCTTTGTATCACAGATACCAAGGGCAGCCATGCAGATTTAACAGATGATTACGTTTCTATTCCGGCGGAGATGAATCTGGTGGCTGCACAATTCGGAAAAAATCATCTGCGGGAAGTGGATGAGAAATCATTCCTGCAGGCACTTCCGAAATTGCGAACTGCTTGTTCCGACCGTGCTATTTTGCGTGCTGCCCATTTCTACGGGGATAACCGGCGTGCAGCCGAGGAGGCAAAGGCACTGTCCAGCAATGATTTTCCACGGTTTCTGAAACTGGTGAAAGAATCCGGAGATTCCTCTGCGAAATGGCTCCAGAATCTCTACTCCTGCAGCAAACCGGCAGAGCAGGGTATTACGCTGGGGCTCTGGGCGAGCAAGCAGATTCTCGGAGATGCAGGCGTTTCCAGAGTGCACGGCGGAGGATTTGCCGGAACTATTCAGGCATTTGTGCCGGTACATATGGCGAAAGATTACTGCAAAAAAATGGATCAATTGTTCGGGGCGGGCAGCTGCCAGATCCTACAGATCCGGAACATTGGCGGCATGCAGTTTGCCTGAGGATTTGTTGAGAAATGGGGTGTGTATCGCATGAAACAAGTACAGATTTCAGAATTTGAACCAACTTTCAGTGGACAGATGGCACATTTCTACCGCATTGAGAATGCCTCCGGTGCAAGTGTGACACTTTGTGATTATGGTGCTTCGATCGTTTCTCTGCTGGTGCCGGATCGGCAGAAGCTGCTGCGGGACGTGGTGCTGGGTTATGCCCATGTGAAAGGCTATGAAACCGGCGGAGAATATTTTGGCGAAACTGTTGGAAGGTGCTGCAACCGTATCTGTCACGGACGGTTCGTCCTGAATGGTCAGGAGATACAGCTGAATTGCAACAATGGAAAACACCATTTGCACGGCGGTTACCGCAGCTTAAGCCGGCGTATCTGGCAGGCAGAATGCGGCGGGAATAGCGTTGCTTTCACCACAGAGAGTCCGGATGGTGAGGAACATTATCCGGGAAATTTGCAGGTGACTGTTACCTATACTTTTGACAATACCAATACTCTGACCATTGCTTATGAGGCAGTTTGTGATAAAGATACGATCTGCAACCTGACCAACCACAGCTATTTCAATTTGGACGGACATCAAAGTGGAACACTGGCGCATCATATGCTGAAACTTTTTGCGGATTCCTACATTCCAATTGACCAGACTTCTATTCCGTTAGGAGAAATCGCACCGGTTGCAGGAACGCCTTTTGACTTTCGGGCATACAAGCCGATTCCGGCAGCATTTCAGGAGGATTGTGTGCAGATTCAGAACGCTGCCGGATTAGATCATAGTTTTGCCGTTCGTTCCGATTCACCGATTCAGGCGGAGGCATACAGCACAGAGAGCGGAATCCGGCTTACCTGCAAAACAACGCAGCCCGCCATTCATGTGTATACTGCCAATTTCGTAGAAACTCCGGCGGATTTGGGAAAAGACGGTTGTGCTTACGGAAAACGAGGTGCCTTTTGCCTGGAAACGCAGAATTTTCCGGACGCCATCAATCATCCTAATTTTCCCTCGCCAATTTTGCGTGCAAATACCCCATACCGGCAGGAAACACAGTTCCATTTTTCACTGAAAGGAGAAGCATAATATGCGTTTTTTAGTTTTGGGAGGAGCCGGATACATCGGTTCGCATACCGCACTGGAGTTGGTAAGAGCCGGTCATGAGGTCATTGTCGCAGACAATCTGTTGACAGGGCACCGCAACGCTGTTCCCAAGCAGGTGAAATTTTATGAGGGCGACATCCGGGATGCTGCCTTTTTGGATAAGCTGTTCGATGCGGAAAAAATCGATGCCGTGATTCACTTTGCAGCATTTTCGCTGGTGGCGTCCAGTGAAAAGGCAAAGCGTGTGCTGGGCTGGAAACCGGAGCACAATAGCCTGGAGGAGATCATTGCCAGTGCGTGGAATTGGCATACGCACCACCCAAATGGATACGAGGAGTGAGACAGATGATTTGCGATGAAATTCAAAAGCTGATGGATTACGGATTACAAAACGATTTGATCCAACCGGAAGATCGTTATGTGGTACAGAATCAGTACATGGAGATTTTTCAACTGAACGATTGGCAGACCAGCGGAGATGCATCTTCGAAAACAGAGATTGATGCGATTTTGCAGCCACTGATCGACTATGCCTGTGCACAGCATCTCATTCCGGATACCAGTGCCTCACGGGATTTGTTCGATACCAGGCTTATGGGCGTGTTGACACCTATGCCCAGAGAGGTGATGGCATCTTTTCGGAAGCACTACGCTGTATCGCCGGAAGCAGCAACGAGCTGGTACTATGCGTTTAGCCAGAACCTGAATTATGTGCGTCGGGGCAGAATTGCAAAGGATTTGAAGTGGACATATGCTTCCGAATACGGCACGCTGGACATTACGATCAACCGTTCCAAGCCGGAGAAAGATCCTAGGGACATTGCCGCAGCAAAATCTGCCAAGGCATCTGCGTATCCCAAGTGCCAGCTGTGTCCAGAAAATGCAGGGTTTGCCGGCAACTTGAAACAACCGGCAAGGCAGAATCTGCGTCCGGTTTCGCTGCAAATTCAGGGAGAACCGTGGCAGCTGCAATACTCACCCTATGGGTATTACCACGAACACTGCATTGTGTTCAACGAAAAGCATACAGCAATGAAGATCGATGCGGCAGTGTTTGAGAAACTGTTTGATGTGCTGGATATTTTGCCCCACTATTTCATTGGCTCGAATGCAGATCTGCCCATTGTGGGCGGTTCGATTCTCAGTCATGAGCATTTTCAGGGCGGCAACTATTCCTTTGCCATGGCAAAAGCACCGATTGAAAAATACTATGTGCTTCCTCAGTTTCCGGATGTGCAGGTGGGCATTGTAAAATGGCCCATGTCTGTGATACGGCTGCAGGCATCAAACCGGAGCATGCTCGCTGCGGCTTGCAGCAAGATTCTGGAAAAGTGGCGTACCTACAGCGATGCAAGTGTGCAGATATTGGCATCCACTGATGGTGTGCCGCACAATACCATTACACCGATCGCCAGAATGCATGGCAGTACCTATGAGTGTGATCTGGTTCTGCGAAACAATCGCACTACGGAAGAACGTCCGCTGGGACTATTTCACCCCAATCCGTCATTGTACCACATCAAAAAGGAAAACATCGGCCTGATCGAGGTCATGGGGCTTGCAGTGCTGCCATCACGTCTTGCAGTGGAACTGGATGCTGTGAGAACGGCAATGCTTTCTGGTGCAGATTTGACGGCGAATCCGCTGACCGCATCACATGCTGACTGGGTTGTTTCCATTTTGAAACAGCATCCGGAATTTTCAGTGGAAAATGCATGGTATATCTTACACGCAGAAGTGGGGAAGGTGTTCGAGCAGGTTCTGTTAGATGCTGGTGTATTCCGTAGAAATGAGACAGGCAAAGCAGCCTTCGTGCGATTTATGAAATCGTTGTTGGAAGAATAATCGAAAACGTATCAAAATGGAAGATGGTTGTGAAAACTACATCACTTTCCTCACCACCCCACCAAGTGAAAAAGTGATACCCTTCTTCAAAACCTCTATAAAATCTTCTTCCATTTCCGAAAAAAATACCTGGAATCCCGTTGTTGGAATTCCAGGTATTTTTCTTATGCCGGGTTCTGCTCAAACAGAGCAGCATCCAGTTTGTCGGCGGCTTCCTGTTCGACTTTTTTCAGCACATTCTTTCCTCAAGTTCCTGTGTTTCTGTGGAAAATGGGATGTAGATATCATCGCTGTATCCGTACGAAGATGCCCAGATAGTGTGGATCCAGTCAGCATGGGAAAAGGATTTATATAAATTTATCTTATTATCCAAAATTATGATAATAAAAACAGGTAGATAACTCAATTGAGGTATCTACCTGTCCTGTTCATAGTTCACTATATAGGTCATTCATATTAGTCCTTTGAAAATGTCTATATGAGTATATATCAAATTGATGTGAGTCATTTTTTAGCTTAATTATGTTGCCACACGCAACATATTTTTATAGCCTATGTACCCAATCAATAGCCGCCTCTGCCCAATGAGCTGCCACCGGCTGATAGTGACCTTCCCATGTGGCAGTGGTTTCGTCGCACAATGCAAGTCCATGTCCACCGTATTCATAAATGTGGCTCTCGAATGGAATGTGATACTTTGAAAGACTGCACATATACCAAAGTGTGTTCTCAACCCTTACACAGCCATCATCAGCACAGTGCCAGATGAATGTAGGAGGAGTGTTCTCCGATACTCTCTTCTCCATTGAAACAAGTTCTCTGAGCTCAGATGATTTTTCCTCGCCAATAATATTGAGTATTGAGCCTTCATGAGTGTATTCAGGGTCGGATGTGATAACAGGATAGCCCAAGATAGAGCCGTTTACCTTGATGTCCTCAGGATCGCAGCCAAGAGGCTTTGTGAGCAGCTCGCTGTTCCAGAAGTTTGCCATTGTTGCCGCAAGGTGTCCGCCGGCTGAAAAACCACATACTATTATCTTGTCAGGGTCAATGTCAAATTTCTCCGCATTATCTCTAACATACTTGACAGCCGCTGCACATTCCAAAGCGTCAGTAGGAAATTTTTTCTTGACGCATGAGTATCTTAGCACAAATGCACATATGCCTGCACCCAAAAATCTGAATGCAACAGGTTCAGCTTCACGCTCAGAACACCAATCATATCCTCCGCCCGGGCAGATTATAATTGCCTTGTGTTTCTTTCTGCCTATTTCCTCAGTGAGTGTGTTGTAATAGCAGTCAAGCACAGGTGCGCAGCCCTCGCTTGAAACGCCAGCCTTTTCATAATCCACTTTTATTTCTACTGTTTCTTTAAGCATTTTATTTCCTCCGAAAAAATTTATTCTGTAGCCGCCTGCTGGTCTGTCTGAGAGGACGAGTCAGCAGGTGCTGCATTTTCTGTCATATTCACGCAGACGATATAACCGTCAACGTTGTTGCCTGAGATAGTGTTAGGGCGCTCGTTGTTGCTGTCGTCAAGGGGAACAGGCACGTTCGTGGTGCTGCCCTTGTCTGCGGCAACGTAGTAAACTGAATACTCAGTGTCATCAAAAGCCGTGAATGTGAGCGGTTTTTCAAATGTATAGTCCTTGACAAAATCTATGTATTCTTCAAGGCAAAGCTTGTTCGCTGTCATTATCTCAGCGTGTGGTATACCTACATATCTGAAATGATAAGCCATAGGGCTTACACCTGTGATGTCAGCTCTGTCCTCTGGGTATCTGAGGATAAGTCCGTATTTCCAACAGTTTTCAGATATCCAACTATAATCTCCCTCGCCTGTAAACTCAGGATATGCGCCTGTGCTTGCGTCATAAAGATGCAGGTCAAAGGCAAGTCCAGTGTCATGCTCGTAGCAGGCAGAGCTGCTGTCTTCATCATCTTCCGCAGGCATAGCTGTGTTTATCATAAGTGTTGATATCTTCTTGTCAGCATAAAAATCATTGCCCATTTTGCCAAAGGCTTCAAAAGTTTCTTTTTTAGCCGTCAGTTGAGTGCTGCTGGTGGACATTATTTGACTTCCGTTCTTGTCAAACAAATAGGAATAAACTGTGTCTGTGTTATTCACTGTACCGGTGAAGGAGTGGTCGCCATTAACGAGAATAAGATCTCCATTTACCATATCAGTTTTGTTTTTTGCGGTAACATACATATAATTGCCCGTAAGCTTTTTTACAGCTTTTTTACTGCTGCTGTCAGCCTTGACCGCAGATGAGTTTGACGAGCTGTCGGAAATTTTCTTAGGACTGTCAGCCTTTGAACTGCACGATGTAGATATTCCCAGAATGATCAAAAGCAGTATGGCAAGAGCCGCTGCAATATTCTTGTATTTATAACGTTTTACTTTTGGCACTTAACATCACCTTCCTGTATAACATACACCTAAATTATAACACATTTTTCGTAATAAGTGAACCATATGCCACTGTAGTGTCGGCACTTTTGTTATATCAGACAAATGTTTTGCGGGCGTTTTATGCAACAAGCACAAACAAAATAAGGGCTGTACTGTTTTGCGGTACAGCCCTTAGCAATAAATATTCTGTTAGTTTCTTACATAGTCAACGACAGACTTTATGAACGCACGTCCCTCAGGCGACTTGGAAAGCTTTTCAAAATCGCATGAGCAAACTACCACCTTGCCGCCGTCCTTTTCATACTCGTAGAGGAGTGAAAGATCGTGGTTGCGGTCAAAGTTGTCGATAGTTCTCACAATAACATTTTTCTCGCCCTTAAAGTCGTCAAGAATAACCGAGCGTGAGTTCTGAACTATCTCCCACCACTGTGGCGTTGAGTATTTTTCCCCTGCAAAGCCTGCAAGAGCAGGGTGTTCGGTGTCGATAAGAAGTCCCATTGTGCCAACAGGGTCAGGCTTTTTCATCATCTGTGAGATGATACAGAACATATGATAGCACCAGAAGTCCTGACAGTAGAAGCCCTCGATAGAGTTTTCAAGCTTTGAGAGGTCAGGCACGATAAGCACTGTCTTGCCCTGTTTCAGCAGACTTTCAGCTTCGTCATTTACCTCGTTAAAAATGTATGCGCCGCTTATATCTGTCTTTTCAACTGTCGGAATGACCCAAAGGTCATAGTGATTGCGTATGTCAGTACCCTCTATTTCAAGTGCAAGCACAGCCTTTGTGTTCTTTGTTACCTGTGGGAGAGTAAATTCTACATCGCAAATGTCAGTGTAGTTGCCTTCTGATACAAAATCTTTTTCCACCTTGCCAATGACATCACCGTTTTCAAGAGTGAGAGTGCAAATAAGCTTGCCGTCTTTAAGGTCAGGTCTGTAATTGCAAAGCTCTGTGTGCGCCTTGAAACTGCTGCCAGCTTCAAGAACATAGCTGTCAAAACGCGCCATTACAACAGCATCATTGCAGAATTCTCTCCACTCGCTGTCTGTGATAAGTCCCTTGCTGTCCATGAATGCGTCAAGTACACCCACAAGAGCAGTACCCTGACCGCTGAAATCCTGAATATCAAGTATCTGGAAACCGCCAAGAAGTCTTGAACGGAAAACAGCCTCCATTTCTTCCTTATAGCACTGCACAGCAAGCTTGCCTGAGCATTTGAAATAATCCTCAGCCAGCGGAAGCAGACCCTTTTCTTCAAGTCTTTCTCTGAATACCTCAAAGTTTCTGGCTTTAAGGGATCCTGTGTATTTCTCTATCTCCTTGAAGTTCGGATAAGTTTCATACTGACCTATTTCGTGAGTAACGATAGGCACTTCAGGGATAAAATCTGCGTCAGCTTCGCTTGCCTTGACAGTTTTCATAGTCGTGCCGTACTGTATCTGAACAGTGCCGTCCTCTGAAATTTCCGTGGAGCTAGCCTGCTTCTTGGGTCTTATAATGCTGTCATAATCGTGATTTGCCGCAGGCTTGTCAGTCTGAATATGACCAAGTGGAGCGTCACACATAGCGTATGAGCCTCTTATAAGCCTGTCGTTTGCAAGTCTTACGCCTACAAAGAAATCGTCGTTCTCAATAACGTTAGGAAACCACTGGAAATTGTTTGAACCTTGTGTGTAAAGGTGTCTGTTATCAAATTTCTTGTAGCCGCCTATGATATCGTTGAGTATCTTCTTTGAGCCCCAAAGCTCGTTGCCCATTGACATCATGCAGTAGGAAGGGTGGTTGCCGAAGAATTTCAGCATATTGAAGCCCTCTTCAACGAGAAAATTCTGCTCCTCCTGATTGTGGTTTTCCTCGCCCTCTTCTGTGATAGTTCCCCAGAAAGGAAGCTGTGGCTCCATATAAATTCCAAGCATATCCGCAGCGACAAACGCAGCCTCAGGGGGACAGCAGGTGTGATAACGATAGTGGTTCATGCCGTATGACTTTGATATCTTCATTACCCTCAGCCATTCCTCAAGGTCGGTAGGTGCAAAAGCGGTCTTAGGGAATATCATGCCGTCATGCTTTCCTCTGAGAAAGGTTTTTTCTCCGTTTATGGTGAATTTTCCGCTCTCTGTCTTGAATTCACGCATACCGATGATATGCTCGCTCATGTCGCCGTCAATATCTATTCTTAGCTTGTAGAGATTAGGCTCATGTTCGCTCCAAAGCAGGCAATCATCACCCATTTTGTATAAAGCGTCAAGCTTGCCGTTTGTGTATTCAAAGCTCTGCACAGCAGGTGTATGGTTCTTTTCGCTGTTGAAACTCTCAGCGCTTATGACAGCTTTTCCGCTTTTTCCGCCTGTTATGTCAGCAGTTACCCTTACTGTCTTGTTGTGGATATCGCACCAAAGCATAACATTTTCAGCGTGAGCGTTTTTGTAGCCTATAAGCTCGATGCGTCCTGTGATACCATTCCAGTTGGTTTGAGTGTCAGGTGAAGTCAGGTGTCCGCCCTTGGTCTTGTAGCCAACATTTGAAACGCAGATAGTCATTTCATGTATGCCAGTACCGATATACTCGTTCAGGTCATAGATGTGCGGAGTGCAAAGGCTCTCCTGCCTGCCTATCTTTTTGCCGTCTATATAAAGTTCAGTTATTCTTGTTCTTTCAAGATAAAGTTTAAGATTTTCACATTGCAGAGCAGAGAAGTCAACGTTTTTTCTGAACCATGCAAAGCCCTCAAATTTATATGTGTCTGTAAGAAAGCCTGTTTCTCTCTCAGTATTGTATTCGCCTTTTTTAGCGTTGGAAGTGGTGTTTGGGAGGTTTATTGTATCATCAAAAACAAGGTCAGTACCCTTACATTCCTTGTCAAGACACAGCAGCCATTCTCCGCTGAGGTCAAGCTTGTTTATCATTAAGCAACGATCCTTTCAAGTTCAAATTTTCAATATCCATTATAACATATGGTCTTGCCCATTTCAACAGTAATCCTTTGATTTAACCAAAATGCTATAAAATTTTGTTGTTTTTAACAATAAAATATGATACAATAAGATTAAAAGAAATCTGCCAACTGGAGGTGCAGGAAAAATGCTTGAAAATACAGACAGAAAGCTGTTGTGGCTGTGGCTCGATGTTGCGTTCGGACCTGCGGACAAGCGTTTGTGGGACGTTATGTCATATTATGACAGTGTTGAAGAAATGTGCGATGATCTATTGTCACTGCGCTGTGGATACGTTACTCAGCAGGAGGCTGAAAAGATAGCCTGCTGTACGTTCTTTCAGGCGAAACAGGTGGCTGAATACTGCGAGAAAAAGGGTATATATATCCTAACCCCTGACGATCCTCTTTATCCTGAACGGTTGAAACATATAGAATGTCCGCCTGCTGTGCTTTTCTGCCGTGGCGATGTAAGCTGTCTGTCTATTGAAAAGAGCGTTGCCATTATCGGCACAAGAGAACCAAGTAATTATTCAACAGCCGTGGCGGAGGAGTTTTCAAGTTTTCTTGCAGAACGTGGGGTAAATATCATAAGCGGATTTGCTATGGGTATCGACACTGCCGCACACCGCAGTGCGATGCGTGCAGGTGGCAGCACTGTAGCTGTTATGGGCTGTGGGCTAGAATATGATTATCCTCGTGGCAGGACGGGCTTTAAGCGTGAGATAGCAACACATGGGGCAGCCATATCGGAATTTTTCCCGCAGGCAAGACCTGTTCCTGAGAATTTTCGTATAAGAAACCGCATTGTTTCGGCACTTTCACATTGCGTTCTTGTGGTTGAAGCAGGAATACGCAGCGACACGCTGAATACTGTAAATCATGCTTTATCCCAGAATAAAGACGTTTTTGTTATACCGCCTCATGACATTTTCAGCGAGAAATACGCAGGACAGTGTGCGCTTCTCCGTGACGGAGCGGTAGAAGCTTATTCTCCAAAAGATATCCTCTATTTTCTCAATAAAGCCAAAATGTAGAACTACACTTAGTTAGTGTTTAATATCATACCTGTACCAAATCAACGATATCTACGTTATTTGTAGGGGGGCTGCTCAATTTCTGTTTCGCAGAAATGCGGCGTGCCGATCATTCGTTTTTTACACTCTAAATGAAAAAAAGGCTGCGACTTTTTGCCGCAGCCTTTTGTGATATTTGAAATTACTTTGAAAGTGGGCTTTCTCTGTAGATGATGTCCTCTCTCTTTGGTCCGTTTGAAACCATTGTGATAGGGAAGCCGATATGCTTTTCAACGAAGTCGATATACTTCTTGCAGTTTTCAGGAAGATCTTCATACTTCTTGATGCCCCTGATGTCTGACTTCCAACCGTCGAGAACTTCGATAACAGGCTTTGCCTTTTCGAGCTTTCTTGTTGTAGGGAAGTCTGTTGTTACCTCGCCGTCTATCTCATAGCCTACACATACAGGGATCTTGTCAAGATAGCCGAGAACGTCAACTACTGTGAAAGCAACGTCTGTTGTGCCTTGGATACGGCAGCCGTACTTAGTTGCAACGCAGTCGAACCAACCCATTCTTCTAGGTCTGCCTGTTGTTGCACCGAACTCTCCGCCGTCGCCGCCTCTCCTTCTCAGCTCGTCAGCCTCGTCACCGAATATCTCAGAAACGAATGCGCCTGCGCCTACTGCGGAAGAATAAGCCTTAACAACAGTTACGATAGTCTTTATCTCATAAGGAGGTATACCTGCACCGATAGCACCGTATGCTGCCAGTGTAGATGAAGATGTTACCATTGGATAGATACCGTGGTCAGGATCCTTCAGTGAGCCAAGCTGACCCTCAAGAAGAACGTTCTTGCCTTCTTTGATAGCGTTCCAAAGGAATGCAGATACGTCGCAAACGTATGGTGCTACCATTTCTTTGTACTCCATAAGAGTATTGAAAAGCTCATCAGCGTCGATAGGAGGCTTGTGATAGAGGTGTTCAAGAAGAATGTTCTTCGTTTCAAGAACTCTTTTGATCTTTGTCTTGAGAGCATCTTCGTCGAACAGCTCCTGTACCTGGAAACCTATCTTTGCATATTTATCAGAATAGAAAGGTGCGATACCCGATTTTGTTGAGCCGAAGCTTGCCTTTCCGAGTCTTTCTTCTTCGTACTGATCGAACAAAACGTGATATGGCATTACCATCTGCGCTCTGTCGGAAATAAGTATCTTAGGCATTGGAACGCCTTCGGAAGTTACCTTTTTAAGCTCATTGAAAAATACAGGGATATTAAGTGCAACACCGTTGCCGATAATATTTGTTGTGTGATCATAGAATACGCCGGAAGGCAAAGTGTGCAAAGCGAACTTTCCGTAGTGATTTACAATAGTATGTCCTGCGTTAGCACCGCCCTGAAATCTTACTACTATATCAGACTTTTCAGCAAGCATATCGGTAAGCTTGCCCTTACCCTCGTCGCCCCAGTTTGCGCCGACAATCGCTCTAACCATTTAATTTTATCCTCCTTGCCATAAAACAGCAAAATTAGTAGCAGATATTTATCAAAATCAACACTGCCACCAGAATATTATAGCACAAAACATTCTATATGTAAAGGCACTTTTAAACATTTAACACTTTTATAACATTTAGCGTATTACCATACTGCTATGATAAAGAATAAAAAGTTTTAATATATCTTGCAAAAATCAGATTTGTGTATTATAATATAGTGTAACGGCTCGTGCTGTGAGATAACAAAATAAAATACGAGGGGATAACGATGACAAAAAGAAAACAATGTGCGGCTCTTGCGCTTGCATTGACGCTGACAATTTCTATGTTCGGCTGTGAAAAAGACAAAGAAACAACACAGTCGTCTGCGGTGTCGCAGATAAAGACAAGCGACTCAGCTCAACCAAGCAATGTGAAGGTCAAGGAATACAAATTTCCGGAGTTTCTGAATAAAATAAAAAGCCTTGACGAGCTTTCACGAAAGCTTTATACAAGCTTTGACAGCACTCAGTATGTTGCCGAGGTTGAGGAGCAGCCTTTTGAGGAATATAAATGTGAAAAGCTTCTTGCAGATCTTTTCTTCACTTATCGTGACGGCAGAGCAGTGGGACTTCTTGACAAGTCCGGAAACGTTGTGCTTGAAGCTGATGAGTACACTGAAATAACTGTGGTTAGCAATGGTATTCTACAGCTTTCCTATGATAAGGAGCGCAACGCTCCTATGCAGTATATGAAATATGACAGCGACGGAAATTTAAGTGACTATAAGCATAAGAAATTCTCCGCTGACAGCCTTTATACATATGAGTCGCAGGCTGATGACAGCGGCACGGACGCTGTTTATTCACTTATGATTCCTGACGGTAAAAATGTTGTGTCATCAGACGGCTCGGATAAGTGGGATTCTGTTGAGGAGATATCAGCCGACAGCATAGATACAAATAAGGCGTACAAAGGCTTTTACAAGCTCACAAAGAATGGCGGCATATACTATGCTTGCTTTGATGATTTTTATAATTATGATATCTACGAGGGCGCATATGCAAAGGTTTGTGTGAAAGTAGGCGGAGAATACGGAGAATGCTATCTTGCCGATCATGATGATTACAACGAGCTTGTGAAAATGATAGACAGCTTCGGCAACGCTTCATACAGGACGGCTCCGTCTAAAGATCCGGGACTTGATTTTATACAGATAACTCTAGGACTTAAAGAGAACACCAAAACAGAGATAACTATTTCTTCTGACGGCTATTGCCTGACGGACACCATAGAAGCTGCTGAGGGTGAGGCTGTGAACAAGTATTTCTCCTATCTTGACAAGGAAGATTTCGCAGATCTTATACTTTGGTGTGAACAGGTGCTTGCTGAGGAGTATCAAAAATAGATTTAAACTTTTTATAAATAATTTGCAGGATAGCGTAAAATTCCTGCAAAATTGTTTTTTTAGCCCTTGCAAGTTGTTGACATTAGGTAGAACTTGTGCTATTATATTAAAGGTGTGGCGGTTTTCCTGCATATTTTCAATGAACACTGCAAATACTTCTCTTGTGACGAAAGTTACTAATGAAGAACGGGAGGTATCTGAGTGTCTGAACAAGAAGAAAATGTAGAGAGCGAAAAGCTTGCTGAGGATATAAGGCAGATAAAGGAAATGGGTTCTGTCACATTGCCGGATGCAAAGCACGTTATACACTGCCTGAACATTATCGGTCAGGTGGAGGGGCATTATATTTTGCCTGCACAAAACAAGACCACCAAGTATGAGCATATCATACCTGCCCTTGTTGCTATCGAACAGGATAGGAGCATAGAGGGGCTTGTGATAATCCTCAACACTGTGGGCGGAGATGTGGAAGCAGGACTTGCCATTGCAGAGCTTATTGCTAGTATGAAAACGCCTACTGTGTCAATGGTTGTGGGCGGAGGTCACTCCATAGGTGTGCCGTTGGCGGTGTGTGCGAAAAAGTCATTTATAGTGCCAAGCGCCACAATGACCATACACCCTGTCAGAATGAACGGACTTGTGCTGGGAGTACCCCAGACGCTTTCCTACTTTGATAAAATGCAGGAAAGGATAGTACGATTTGTGTGCGATAATTCAGCCATAAAGCCTGAGCGTTTCCGTGAGCTTATGATGT
Organism: Ruminococcus sp. AM43-6; assembly: GCF_003461785.1. Classification (NCBI taxonomy): domain Bacteria; kingdom Bacillati; phylum Bacillota; class Clostridia; order Eubacteriales; family Oscillospiraceae; genus Ruminococcus; species Ruminococcus sp. AM43-6. Next base: position 109,833 of record NZ_QTXU01000004.1, on the reverse strand, counting down.
CAACGGGCGAGCTTGTAATGGACGTTGGTTCTGTTATCGACGGGGAGCAGGCTGTAAAAGAGGGGCTTATCGACAGGCTCGGAGGGCTTTCCGAGGCGATAGACTGCCTTTATGATATGATAGAAAACAGTTCTGAAAAGGAGAAAGCTGAAAATGTTTCAGACAATAATCGACCTTTATGACGTATTCAGGACTGACGTAGATATCGGAGAAGAGTTTGAGGGTGATGATACTGCTGTGGACACAGACCCCGCACATTATCTCAGCCGTGACGGCTTTTATCTCTGACAAATAACAAAATTTCGGAGGACAGCAATGGGTATCATCAATGCGATTTTTCAGGCTATAATTCAGGGCTTGACGGAGTTTCTTCCAGTTTCAAGTTCAGGACATCTTTCACTGTATCAGCATTTTACAGGAAACAGCGGAGAGGGAGCTTTGTTTTTCTCGGCGATACTTCACCTTGGCACGCTGGTAGCAGTATTTGTGGCTTTCAGGAAGACAATATGGGATATGATAAAAGAGCTTGGCGTTATGATAAAGGATATTTTTACAGGCAAGTTCACTCTTAAAAATATGAATCCTCCAAGGCGTATGATAGTTATGATAATAGTTTCCTGCTTCTGCCTTGTACCGTTCCTGCCATTTAAGGGCTGGTTTGAGGGCATTGCAGAGGATTCAAGCATTTTCGCAGAGGGTCTATGTTTCCTTTATACATCGGCAATACTTTTTATGTCAGACCGCTGTGTAAAGGGTAAAAAGACTCAGGGCGATATAGCTTATAAGGACGCAATAACGGTCGGACTTTTTCAGGGAGTTGCATTGCTGCCCGGCGTTTCAAGATCAGGCTCGACTATCTCAGCGGGACTTTTCTCAGGCATGAACAGAGAAACATCGGTAAAGTATTCTTTCATTCTGGGCATACCTGTTATACTTATGAGCTGTCTGCTTGAAGTCAAGGACGCAGTTTCAACACATACTGATATAGATTGGGTTAGCTGTGCAGTTGGATTTGTAGTTGCAGCATTTGTGGGACTTTGTGCTATCAAGCTTGTAAACTGGCTCGTTAAAACGGATAAATTCAAGGTGTTTGCTTATTATACCCTTGTGCTTGGCGTCATAGTCCTTGTTATCTCATTTATCGAGATGTGCATGGGTCACCCTATATCCTTTGCAAAGTAATGACATAAGATAATACAGTTTCTGTGAAAAAGCTTGAAATTCTGTTTTCAGGCTTTTTTGTGGGTTATAAAGGCAAATAACATTTTGCCTTTATTTGCTTAAATAAGACAAATACCGAAAGGAATGGTAAAATAAATGGCAGCTCAAAAGAAAGGCTCAAAGCCTGCGCCAAAGCAGACAGCGGCAAAGAAAAAGCCCGCACAAAAGCCTGCGCAAGCTGCAAAAAAGAATACAAAACAGCAAAAGCCTCAGAGCAAGCCGCCACAGTCAAATTCCATGACAGCAGTGAGAGAAAGAGAGAACAGACGCTTCTGGTCTTACATACTTTTCTTTTTCGGCATACTTGAACTGCTTATCACGTTCGTGGAGGGGGACGGCTTGTGGAAATGGCTCCATGAGCTGAACCGAGGACTTTTCGGCGTGACAGTATTTCTGTTTGCACCTATGATAATCTATGTTGCACTTATGATAGCCTCAGATGTGACCCACAACAAGGTCATAGCGAAGGTGGTGGAGGGAAGCGTTCTTATGCTTCTTATAAGCGGCATGGCTCAGATAATCCAAGTGGGCTCTGTGGACGGAAGCTCGTTCTGGCTTAAACTTGTGGGGCTTTTCAATGATGGAAAACAGCTCCGTGGCGGCGGACTTGCAAGCGCATTGCTTGGCTGGCCTTTGCTTTCGCTTTTCAAGAGAGTTGGCGCAGGTATCGTTATCGTGCTTGTGGCGTTCACTTTTATAATGTTGCTTACAAATGTTACGCTTCCGCAGCTTCTAAAGGCAGTTTCAAAGCCTTTTGTAAAGAGCTATGAAGCGGTGAACGAGGAGCGTATCGAGCGTGCGGCTCAGCCTCCGAAGCCTCCAAGAGAGAAAAAAGAACCTAAGCGTAACGGCAGAGTTGATATTGCAAAGTTCTATCCTGACGATGACCCTGACACTGCGGCGGAAGCCTTTGTGCCTGTTGCAGAGGCGGAAGAAGCTGCCGACAAGGTGGACGCTTCAAAGATAGATATGCCTGTTCACCCTGTGAAAGCCCCTGTGATAACACATGAAAAGCTTGAAGAAACGGCTAAGACTACCGATAATGAGGAGCTTAAAAAGATAATAGAAAACGCCATAGGCGACAGCAGAGAAGAAAAGAAGTCCAAGGACGAGCCTGTTAAGCCACCAGTAGTGAATGTTGATAAGAACGGTCAGACAACGTTCTTTGAGAAAGATAATAAAATATCTGCTTACGTTTATCCACCTGTGGATATACTCAAATATGCTAAAAATCCTGTGGCTTTCGAGATAGTTCAGCAGGAGATTCAGGAGAAATCTGCGAAGCTTGTGGAAACGCTTGAAACATATGGCGCTAAAACAAGGATCGTGGGCATACACAGAGGCCCTTCGGTTACAAGATATGAGCTTCAGCCTGCAGCAGGTGTAAGAGTGTCGAAGATAACGGGTCTTGCAGACGATATCGCACTTAACCTCGCAGCAATGAGCGTTCGTATCGAAGCTCCTGTTCCGGGCAAGGCGTGCATAGGAATAGAAGTGCCGAACGATCATAGAGATACGGTTTCTCTCCGTGAGCTTATCGACAGCGAGGAATACAGAAAGGCAAAGGGCAAGCTTACCTTTGCAGTGGGCAAGGATATCGAGGGTAATATCATTATCGGCGATATCGCCAAAATGCCGCATATGCTCGTTGCAGGTACAACAGGTTCAGGTAAGTCTGTTTTTACAAACTCTATCATACTTTCTATACTTTACCATGCGTCGCCTGACGAAGTAAAGCTTATTCTTATCGACCCTAAGAAAGTCGAGTTTCCTATTTATAATAAGATACCGCATTTGCTTATCCCTGTTGTTACCGAGCCTTTAAAGGCGGCTGGTGCGCTTGGCTGGGCGGTAAATGAAATGAACAAGCGTTATCTTATGTTCGAGGCGAACAATGTAAAGAACTTGCAGGAGTTCAACGACATGGTTCTTGAGGAACGCAATAAGCCTGCCGAGGAGCAGGACGAAGTCCGTGCAAAGATCGACCTGCTGCCGCAGATAGTTATTGTGGTCGATGAGTTCGCCGATCTTATGATGGCTGCGAGAAGCGAGGTAGAGGACTCGGTTTTAAGACTTGCACAGCTCGCCCGTGCGGCAGGAATACATATGATAATCGCAACACAGTCCCCTAGGGCGGACGTGTTGACAGGACTTATCAAGTCGAATATCCCATCGAGAGTTTCTCTTAGTGTATCCAGCAACGTTGACTCACGAGTTATACTTGATGAAAGCGGTGCAGAGAAGCTTCTGGGAAACGGCGACCTGCTTTATAAGCCTGTTGGCGTTAAAAAGCCTATAAGAATGCAGAGCGGCTATGCAGCGACTTCTGAGATAAGAGAGGTTGTAAACTTCCTCAAGAACGAGCATACCGCAGAATACAGCGACGAAGTTATCGCAGAGGTGGAGGAGAATACTCCGCAGCCAAAGGACAGCGGTTCGGCAGGCAGCGATAATGTTTCCGTAAATCCTGATGATGACCTTGTAAATCAGGCAATATCCATAATCGTGCAGACAAACAACGCTTCCACTGCGTTCTTGCAGAGAAAGCTAAAGCTCGGTTTCCCTAGAGCCGCCCGTATCATGGACGAGATAGAGGAAATGGGCATAATAGGACCACAGGAAGGCTCTAAGGCACGAAAGATAAACATAACAAAAGAAGAATGGGCTGAAATGCAGGCAAGAAGATAGCTCAGGCGGAAAGGGATAACATGGCAGGCAGATCTGCGAAAAAGAAAAATTCGACAGCACCGCTTAAAAAGGCGGTAACGCTCATAGCGGTTTTTGTGGTGCTGCTTTTTACAGTGCTTGACCTGACGGGGTTAGTTTCTTTCGACAGCTTGCTTATCAAGGCAGGCATTGAGGACAAGCCGGCGGAACACGCTCAGACAGAGGTGCATTTTATCGACGTTGGTCAGGGCGACAGCACCCTTGTGATATCACAAGGGGAGGCTATGCTCATTGACAGCGGCGATAAAGATGACAGTAATAAAATAGAAAAATATCTTGAAAAGCAGGGAGTAACAGAGTTAAAATATCTCATTGCCACCCACCCTCACGCTGACCATATTGGTGAAATGAGCGAGATAATAGACCAGTTTCAGGTGGATAAATTCATTATGCCGAAAGTCAAGGCTGATATGACGCCCACCACAACGATATATGAGAAAATGCTCAAAAGCATAAAGGCAAAGGGATTGAAGATAACACAGGCAAAGCCTATGGAATTTGAGCTTGGAAGCTGTAAGGTGGAGCTTTTCACACCAAAAAAGGATTATGATGATCTTAATAACTATTCCACCCTTGTGAAGATAACAGATGGTGAGAACAGCTTTCTTATCACAGGGGATTGCGAGACCACTGAGGAGAAAGATATACTTTCTCAGGGTTATGATGTTTCCGCAAAGGTGCTTAAAGCAGGTCATCACGGCAGTTCCACTTCTTCGGGAGTCGATTTTCTTAACAAGGTCATGCCGAGATATGCTGTTATATCCTGCGGCAAGGGCAACAAGTATGGTCACCCACACGAGGAAACTGTCACAAGGCTGAAAAAATATGCTTCCCATTTGTATGTCACTGCAGATGTGGGAACGATAGTTTTCAGCTCAGATGGCGAGGGGCTGAGCGTTTCTGCTGAAAAGGGAGAAAAGTGATATGGAAGAGATTCTTATAGTTGACAGGATAGAAAACGGCTATGCCGTGTGCGAAACTGAGCAGGGAGAAAAAAAGGATATACCGCTTTCTGAAACAAAAGACGTTCACGAGGGTGATGTGCTTATCTTAAAGGACGGCGTTTATATCCAAGATAAGGACAAAACGGAAGCAAGAAGAAAAAGGATACTCGCCCTACAGGAAGACCTGTGGGCTTGATTATATGCTGAGAGGTATAGATAGAAATGGAAAAAGATTTATTTACGCTTATCAATGAAAAGCTTTCAGGCTTATCAAAGGGACACAAGCTTATTGCAAACTACATTCTCTCCCACTATGACAAAGCGGCTTTTATGACGGCTCAGAAGCTTGGAAAAACTGTGGGCGTCAGCGAATCAACAGTAGTAAGATTTGCCTCAGAGCTGGGCTATGACGGCTATCCTGCCCTTCAAAAAGGCTTGCAGGAGCTTATGAGAAACAAGCTTACAACTGTTCAGAGAATAGAGGTCACTTCCGACCTTATGAGCAGTGACAACGTGCTTGAAAGGGTGCTGAATCTTGATATCGACAAGATAAGGCGTACTTTGGAGGAAACCTCAAAGGAGGACTTCAACAATGCCGTTGATACTATCGTGTCCTGCAATACCCTTTACATAATGGGTACGAGAAGTGCAGCTTCTATCGCTTCGTTCCTTGCTTATTATCTGGGACTTATTTTCCCCCATGTAAAGCTCGTTCAGAGTACGACTACTTCCGAGCTTTTTGAAAAGATAATGAGAATAGACGAAAAGGACGCCATGATAGGAATTTCTTTCCCGAGGTATTCAAAGCAGACCGTCAAGGCTCTTAAATATGCAAAGAGCAACGGTGCGAACGTTATCGCTATAACAGACTCAAAGGCTTCGCCTATCGCAAAGTATGCAGACAGCCTGCTTCTTGCAAGAAGCGATATGGCTTCATTCGTTGACTCTCTCGTTGCACCGCTGAGCCTTATAAATGCACTTATCGTTGCGGTATCAATAAGAAATATCGACAGAGTGTCCCAGACCTTTGAACGTCTTGAAAAGGTTTGGGCTGAGTATGACGTTTACGCAAAAAGCGAGGAAGATACACAGTGAGAAGATTTGACGCAGTTATAGCTGGCGCAGGTGCGGCAGGAATGTTCTGCGCAGTTCAGCTTGGCTGGCGTGGAAAGAGCGTTGCTGTTATCGAGCATAGCGGCTGTCAGGGCAGAAAGCTCATGATAACAGGCAAGGGCAGGTGTAACGTCACAAACAACTGCACCGCTGACACTGTTATGAAAAATATTCCACGCAACAGCAAGTTCATGTATTCAGCACTGAGCAGATTTGCTCCAGAGGACGTTATGAGCTTCTTTGAGTGCCTTGGTGTGGAGCTTAAAACAGAGCGTGGCAACAGGGTTTTCCCTGTGAGCGACAATGCGAAGGATATCGTAAAAGCACTTGTAAAAGCCTGCGAGGACAGTGGTGTGCAGTTTATCGACGATGAGGTAAAAGAGCTTATCATAAAGGACGGCAGAGCAGAGGGCTTTAAATGCGAGCATGGGGATTATTACGCAGACAGTGTTATCGTTGCAACTGGCGGGAAATCCTATCCACGGACAGGCTCAACAGGCGACGGTTATAGGCTTGCGAAGTCTGTGGGGCATAAGGTCACGGCAATAACTCCGTCACTTTGCCCTGTGGTCACTTATGAGCGTGAGGAATGTGCTTCTGCAATGGGGCTTTCCCTTAGAAACTGCACCTTGACGCTTCGTGAAGAGGACAGAGATAAGCCGCTTTTCCACGAGCTTGGAGAAATGCTTTTCACACACTTTGGTCTGAGCGGACCGCTTGTACTTTCGGCTTCGGCTCACCTTGGTGATATGAACAAGTCAAGGTATTATATGGATATTGACCTTAAACCTGCGCTGAGCCATGAACAGCTTGACAGCAGGATACTTCGCGATTTCGGTGATTTTCCAAACAGAGATTTTCAGAATTCACTGGGTAAGCTGCTGCCTTCAAAGATAATACCACTTATAATAAAAAGGTGCGGTATCGACCCTGAGAAAAAAGTAAATCAGATAACCCGTGAGGAGCGTGAAAGGCTTGTTTCCACAGTGAAAAAGCTAACGTTCACAGTGAAGTGTATGCGTCCTGTAGAGGAAGCTATCATAACCCGTGGAGGAGTTGATGTTTCGCAGATAGACCCACGGTCAATGGAGTCAAAGCTGTGTAAAGGACTTTACTTTATCGGTGAGGTGCTTGACGTTGACGCTTATACAGGGGGCTTTAATTTGCAGATAGCGTTTTCCACGGCGTATAGCTGTGCGGATAAAATAGGATAAGGAGATTTTGATATGGGAATAAACGTGGCTCTCGACGGACCTTCCGGAGCAGGAAAGTCCACTATCGCAAAGGCGGTAGCGAAAAAGCTTGAATATGTATATGTAGACACAGGTGCGATGTACCGCTCTATAGCTTATTATGTTATAAGTAAGGGTGCAGACCTTTCTGACCCTGAGCAGATTAAACCCCTTCTTGGTGAGATATCCATAAAGCTTTGCTACACAGAAGCAGGGCAGAGAGTAATGCTCAATGACGAGGACGTTTCAGACAAAATAAGAACGCCTGAGATATCCATGGGTGCGTCAAAGGTGTCTGCTATACCTGAGGTAAGAGAATTTCTGCTTGAACTTCAGAAGAATATCGCAAAAGAAAACAACATCATCATGGACGGCAGAGATATTGGCACTGTGGTTTTGCCAAACGCTGACGTGAAGATATTCCTCACAGCCGCACCTGAAGCCAGAGCAGAAAGACGTTTCAAGGAGCTTCAGGAAAAGGGCGACAAGTCTACATATGACGAGGTATTGCAGGATATAATCCAGCGTGACTATAACGATACACACAGAGAGATAGCACCGCTGAAAAAGGCTGATGACGCTGTTGAGGTGGACTCTACTGAGTTGACTCTTGAAGAGTCTGTTGAGGCTATTTACAAGGTAATAACTGACAAGACTAAAAAAAAAGAGCGTAAGATAAAAGAGATAATGCCTGTCAGACCTGTGAAAAAAGAACACAGGCTTGGTCATTTCCATATGTTCTGGTACACAGTGCTGAGATATATCGTTATGGGACTTTATCATCTGTATTTTAACATCACTTTCGAGGGTACGGAAAATATCCCAAAGGACGGCGGGAACATATTCGCCTCAAATCACAGAAGCTATCAGGACCCTGTTTTTATCGCACTGCCAACAAGAGTGCCGCTTTCTTATATGGCTAAGGAGGAACTTTTTCATCAGAATGTGTTCTTCACCCTGCTTATAAAAGCGTTCGGAGCATTCCCTGTCACAAGAGGAAAGGGCGACACTCAGGTCATAGATACATCTATCGAAAAGCTTGAAAAGGGCAGAAACCTTGTAATCTTCCCTGAGGGAACACGTTCAAAGGACGGCAAGGTAGGAAAGGGCAAAACGGGTGTTGCATTGGTGGCGGCCGTGGCTCAGGTGCCTGTGGTCCCTGTCGGTATCAATTTCGAGGGCAAGCTCAAACTCAGAAAGCGTGTAGTTGTAAGGTTTGGCAAGCCTATAGTGCCTGGCGAGATAGGCGTTACAGCCACAGACCCTCATTCGCTTAAGACTATCAAGAACGAGATCATGAAAAATATCACGGAGTTGGTACGTTAAATGTTAACAAAGTGTAAAATTTGCGTTGCAAAGACCGCAGGTTTCTGTTTTGGTGTAGACAGAGCCGTAAAAATAGTGTATAATGAATTAGATAACCGAAATAATGTTGTAACGTTAGGCCCAATCATTCACAATCCAAACGTAGTTTCTGACCTTGAAGCAAAAGGAGTTTACTCCACCGATGTGGATAAGGTCACGAAAGACCAGACAGTTGTTATCAGATCCCACGGTGTTGGACTGGACGTGTATGAAAAGCTTGCAAAGGTAGGTGCGGAAGTAATTGACGCTACCTGTCCCTTTGTGGCAAGGATACACAAGATAGCAGCCGAAAAATCGGGCGAGGGATACGTTATTCTTATCGCAGGCGATGAGGCTCACCCGGAAATAATGGGTATAAGAGGTCATTGCAGCGGAGAGAGTTATGTGTTCAGTTCATGTGACGATTTTGAAAATTTGGTGAAAGAGAAAGATTTTTCGTCAAAAAAGGTTGCAATTCTGGCTCAGACAACGTATAATAAGAATATGTGGAGAAAGTGCGAAGAGCTTTTTGAGAGGTATCTGCCTGAGGCTGTGGTGTATAACACCATATGCAGTGCCACTTCTGAAAGACAGAAGGAGGCGGCGGAGCTTGCGAAGGCTGCCGACATAATGATAATAGTCGGAGGGCTGCACAGCTCCAATACTCACAAGCTTAAAGCCATATGCGATGAATATTGCAAATGCTGGCTTGTGGAGGACGCCGAAGGACTGAGGGCATGTGATATTGACTTATCAGGTGCAAAATTTATCGGGATTTCTGCTGGTGCATCGACGCCGGCTTATATAATCAAGGAGGTACAACAGACCATGAGTGAAATGTTGAACAATGTTGACGAAGAATTTAATTTTGAGGAGGAACTGGAAAAGACTCTGAAAAAAATACATACGGGAATGAAGGTTGAGGGCATTGTCACCGATATCAATAACGGTGAAGTAGCCGTAGATATCGGAACAAAGCACACAGGCTATATTCCTGCATCTGAGCTTACAGATGATCCTACTAAGAAGCCAGAGGATATCGTAAAGGTAGGCGACAAGATCGATCTGATCGTTCTTAAGACAAATGACCAGGAGGGTATCGTTACACTTTCTAAGAAGAAGGTTGACGCAGTTCTTGGTTTCCAGAAGATAGTTGAGGCTAAGGAAGCTGACGCTACACTTACAGGTACAGTTACAAACGTTGTTAAGGGCGGTGTACTCGTATCAGCTAACGGTGTTAAGGTATTTATCCCTGCTTCACAGGCAGCTCCAAGAAGAGATTTCGATCTTAACGATCTGCTCAAGCAGTCAGTAAGCTTCAAGATCCTTGAGGTAAACGAGGCTAAGCAGAGAGCAGTTGGTTCTATCCGTGCAGTAGCAAGAGAGGAAAGAGCAGCAGCTCAGGCTAAGTTCTTTGAGACAGCTCAGATCGGTTCTGAGGTAGAGGGTACAGTTAAGTCTATCACAGATTACGGCGTATTCGTAGATCTCGGTGGTGTTGACGGCCTTATCAGAAGAATGGATCTTTCTTGGAACAGGATCAAGCACCCTTCAGACGTTGTTTCTGTTGGCGATAAGATCACTGTTACTATCAAGGATATCGACAGCGAAACAAAGAAGGTTTCATTGACATATAAGAAGGCTTCAGAGAATCCATGGGAGATCTTCAAGGCTAACTATGAGGTAGGTCAGGTAGTTAAGGCTACTGTTGTTTCTATCACAAGCTTTGGTGCTTTTGCACAGATCATTGACGGTATCGACGGCCTTATCCATATCTCTCAGATCGCTAACCAGAGAGTAAACAATGTTGCAGATATCCTTTCTGTAGGTCAGGTAGTTGATTGCCAGATCACAGAGATAGATCTCGACAAGAAGAGGATCAGCCTGTCTATGAGAGCTTTGCTTCCTGCTGATGACGAGGCTTCTGAGGACGCTGAATAAGCAATAAAATTCATGGGGGCGAGTGATCGCCCTCGTTTTTTATTTTCAATGAAATAACGGCAGCTTTGTTCTGTCAAAAAATCCTTAGAAAAAACTAAAGATTTACCGAAAAGACTTAACTTTTTGATTCGTATGTGGTATAATAATATCAGATCAAATAAAGACGAAAGGTTAAATTTATGGATGAAATAAAAAACACGGCAGTGAAAAAACGCAAAAAGAAAAGATCCACTAATCCTGCTGTCAGAGTTCTCAAAATATTAGGCACAGCTTTGCTGTCGATATTCCTGATACTCATTATCACCTGTTCTATATTTGCAACAGTTCTGACTATTTACGTCCTTAACTTTGCAGATACCACAACAACTATCAGCCTTGACAAGACGGAAACAAGCAACATTTCGAGATTTTTGTCTGTCAACCCTGACTATGATGAAGATGATGAGGATTCACAGGAGTATGACCTTTATTATGCTCTGAAAAACAGCAATAAGCACGTTGTATGGGCTGATCTTGAGGATATCCCTCAGTATGTTCAGGACGCTTTTGTGTACACCGAGGACGAGAGATTTTATTCTCATGACGGCGTTGACTTTAAGAGAACGTTCGCTTCATTTGTCAATGTATTCATTCCGATATACGGCGGCAGACAGATAGGTGGTTCGACTATCACTCAGCAGACTATCAAGAACATCACGGGTGATGACTCCAGAGATTCTATCCATGGTATTGAGCGTAAGATACGAGAGATCTTCCGTTCTATCAACGTGGAAAAGACCTACACAAAGGAAGATATCCTCCAAAGCTATCTTAACCTTGTGCCACTGACAACTCAGGAGTATGATATCATCGGAGTTCAGGCTGCTGCAAACTTCTATTTTGGCAAGGACGTAAAGGATCTTAACCTTGCTGAGGCAGCTTCACTTGCGGGTATGACAAGCTGGCCTGCTGCAAACAACCCATATGATAATATGAAAAACAACAAGCTCAGACAGAAGTATACGTTGGATCATATGCTCGATAACGGTGCAATTTCTGAGCAGGAATATAACGAAGCCCTCAACTATGAGCTAAAAATAACAGGCGACATAACCTACACAAGCTCAACTATCTATGAGGACGAAACAAAAGATCAGGGTCCGACATCTTATTTCATGGACGCTGCTATCAATCAGACTATACAGATAATCGCTGACTATTATGGCATTTCATGGGAGGACGCTTCCGCAAGACTTTATGACGGCGGATTTACTGCATATACCACTGTTGACAGAAGTATGCAGAAGAAGGTGGAAAAGGAAATGCAGAAGCAAAGTAATTTCACCACCTATGAAATGAACAAAAAGGACGATACTCTGTGGTCAGGCTTTATCGCCATGGACTATCAGGGCAATGTTAAGGCTATCGTTGGCGGACGTGATAAGAAAAAGGAGTCGAGAGTTTATAATATTGCTACTGATGCCAAACGTTCACCAGGTTCTTGTATCAAGCCTATAGCTTCATATGCTCCTGCATTGGATCAGGACCTTATGACATGGTCAACGCTGTTCACTGATGAGCCTATCACTATTAAGGTAAAGGGCAAGGACAAAAAGTGGCCTGTAAACTATTCGGAAACAGGCGACAGTGCAAACTGGTCTTATCAGCAGCTTACAACTGTAGAAATGCTCACAAGGTCGCTTAATACGCTTCCTGCGCAGCTCATCAAAAAAATGACACCTGCTTATTCCTATAACTTCCTTAAGGAAAAGCTTGACATCACTACGCTTGCAGACTCCGACGCTGACTATTCACCAGTAACTGTCGGCGGTCTTACAAATGGTACTAAGCTTGAGGAGCTTGTAGGCGCTTATATGATATTCGGCAATGGCGGTAAGAAGTATGACGTTACCTACGTTTCAAAGGTAGAGGACGCTGACGGAAACGCTATCTATGAAAAGAGCGACGGATACAAGCAGGCTATCAGCGAGTCTACCGCTTATGTTATGAACAGAATGATGCAGAATGTTATAACTCAGCAGGACGGTACTGGTAGATATGCTAAGCTAAACAATACTGACCTTGTCGGTAAGACAGGTACTTCATCTGACTGGTTTGACCTCTCATTTGTAGGCTGTACTCCTGATTACGTTTCAGGTATCTGGATAGGTTATGAAAACCCAGCCACTATCCCTACGAACGAGTATCAGAATATCGGTGCGATTTGGAAGAACGTTTTTGGCGATATCGCTGAGAATGAGAAGCATAAGTCATTTGAAAAGACTTTCAAAATGCCTGATACAGTTGAAAAGCTCACCTACTGCACAAAGACAGGTAAGCTTGCGTCAAATTCATGCTATAGCACGGCAACCGGATATTACAAGAAATCCAACGAGCCTGAGTATTGTAGCGGAAATCATTAAAATTAAAGCCTCCATAACTCTATGGAGGCTTTTTTGAAAGGAAATCATTATGGAAAATAAACTGCGAATGTGCGTTCCATGCCATTTTGGTCTTGAAAGCGTGCTTGCATATGAGATAAAAAAGATAGGCGGTGAAAATCTTACCACAACTGACGGCAAGATAAGCTTTGAAGGTGGCTTTGACGTGCTTGCAAAGGCAAATCTTTGGATTGCCACAGGAGAGCGTGTACTTATCGAGCTTGGCAGCTTTAGAGCAGAAAGCTTTGAACAGCTTTTTGACGGTGTTATGAATCTTCCGCTGGAGAACTTTATCGGCAGGGAAGACGCTTTCCCTGTTAAGGGTCATGCCCTCAATTCAAAGCTTCATTCTATCCCTGATTGTCAGAAGATAATCAAAAAAGCCTGCGTTAAAAGACTTGAAAAAGCCTATGGCATAAGCTATTTTGAGGAAACTGCATCGAAGCATCAGATACAGTTTGCTATCCATAAGGACATTGCGACTATCTATCTTGATACATCAGGTGTAGGACTTCACAAGCGTGGATACAGAAGAAATTCCAACGACGCACCTATCAAGGAAACACTTGCCGCAGGTATAGTTGACCTTGCAAGAGTTCGTGCGGACTCAGTTGTGGTGGATCCTATGTGTGGTTCAGGTACATTTCTTATTGAGTCGGCATACAAGGCACTGAAAGTTGCACCTGGTCTGAGAAGAAATTTTGCGGCAGAGCAGTGGTCACAGATACCTGAAACAGCGTGGCGCAATGCAAGAGCCGAGGCTATGGACGCTATCGACAGGCAGGGTGCATTCAAGGCATTTGGCTTTGATGTTGATGATATAGCGGTTGAGCTTACGAGAAACAACGCTAAAAAGGCAGGAGTAGGCTCAAAGCTTACAGTAAAACAGCAGGATATCTCAAAATACAGCCAGATAGAGGGTTCGATAACAATTGTCAATCCCCCATATGGCGAGCGTATGCTTGAAATAAAGGAAGCCGAGGAGCTTTATAAGAAAATGGGACAAAGACTTTGCCCGTCAAAGGAGAACCCGTGCTATATAATCTCCCCGCATGAGGAGTTTGAGGTGTTTTTCGGCAAAAAGGCTGACAAAAAGCGCAAGCTTTACAACGGCATGATAAAATGTAATCTGTATATGTATTTCAAGTGAGGTGCGTTGTGGGTTTGAAATTATCAGAACTTGACGGAATCGTATTCGATATGGACGGCGTTATTTTCGACAGCGAAGTAATAGGTCTTGAAAGCTGGGAGCGCCTTGGAAAGAAATATGGTCTGACCAACGTTCACGAAAATGCTATGAAGTGCATTGGCAGAAGCACTGTTGATACAATGGCTATCCTAGAAGCCGCATATGGTGACAAAGTGTCAATACCCGAACTTTATGACGAAGCAAAAGCCATTTGTGCAGATATTATCGCTGAGCGTGGTTTGCCTCTGAAAAGCGGAGCAAGGGAGTTGCTTTCTTATCTTAAAGAGCGTGATATAAAGGTAGGACTTGCTTCATCAACGTCTTACAAAGGGGTTATCAAAAATCTAAAGGGAGCAGGTCTGCTTGATTATTTCCATGTGATTATTGGTGGAGATATGATAAAACATTCAAAGCCACAGCCTGAGATATATTTACTTGCCTGTGAGAAGCTGGGAGTAACGCCTGAGAAAACTGTTGCTGTAGAGGACTCTTACAATGGCATAAAGGCGGCTTACAATGCGAAGATGATACCAATAATGGTGCCAGATCTTATTGCACCGACAGATGAGATATTGTCAATGGTGTACAAGAAAATGGACAGTTTAGATGCTGTCCTTGAATATTTTAAAGCATAAACAAAGTCCCTCGGCTTATCACCGAGGGGCTTTCATTTATGTCAGAAAGATTACTTTGTCATTGCTGCAACTTCGTCAGCGAAGTTCTCTTCCTTCTTCTCTACGCCTTCGCCTCTCTCGAAACGAACGTACTCAACAACGTCGATCTTGCCGCCAAGCTTCTTAGCTACAGACTCAACGTACTTGCCAACAGATACCTTATCATCCTTAACGAATGCCTGCTCAAGGAGGCAGTTCTCAGAATAGTATTTGCCGATCTTACCGTCGATGATCTTGTGCTTAACCTGCTCAGGCTTGTTAGCCATCTTAGGATCCTCAGCCATCTGAGCCAGCATGATCTCTCTCTCCTTGTCAAGAGCGTCAGCAGGAACAGCCTCTCTGTTCAGGTATGCAGGATTCATAGCTGCAACCTGAAGTGCACAGTCCTTACCAGCAGCAAGGAGCTCAGCATTGTCAGCTGCAATGTCAGAATCAAGCTTTACCATAACGCCAATGCTGCCTGCACCGTGAACGTAAGGAACAAGAATGCCTTCCATTCTCTTGAATCTTCTGATTACCATGTTCTCTCTGATCTTGATGAACAAATCCTGAAGTGTCTCTTCAACTGTCTTGTCACCACCGCTGATCTTTGTTGCCTTAAGTGCGTCAACGTCAGCAGGGTTTGTCTCGATTACTGTATCAGCAACTGCTGCAACGAAAGCCTTGAACTCATCATTGTTAGCAGCAAAGTCTGTTTCGATGTTTACTTCAAGAACGCAGCCTACGTTGCCCTTAACTACAGCTGTGCAGATACCCTCTGCTGCAACTCTGCCGCTCTTCTTAGCCTGTGTAGCAAGTCCCTTTTCACGGAGAAGTGTTACTGCCTTTTCCATATCGCCGTCAGCTTCTACAAGAGCCTTCTTGCAGTCCATCATGCCAACGCCTGTTGCTGTCATAAGTTCTTTGATCTCTGCTACGGATACCTTACCCATTATTATTCCTCCTAGTGTTTTATATCGAAATAGGCAGACAAATATACTATAAATGCCTGCCTGAAATTTCAGCTCTTATTCAGCAGCCTCGTCAGCTTCTTCCACCTTATCTGCCTCTTCAGCGGACTCAGCGTCCTCACCCTGTCTGCCTTCGATTATAGCGTTAGCCATGCAACCAGCGATAAGCTTAACTGCTCTGATAGCGTCATCGTTACCTGGGATAACATAATCAACATCGTCAGGATCGCAGTTTGTGTCAACGATAGCTACTACAGGTATGCCAAGCTTCTTAGCCTCTGCTACAGCGATCTTTTCCTTTCTTGGGTCAACAACGAAAAGTGCGCCTGGAAGCTTCTTCATGTTCTTGATACCGCCCATGAACTTTTCAAGCTTTTCTATCTCAAGCTTCAGCTTAACAACTTCCTTCTTAGGGAGAAGGTCGAATGTGCCGTCCTCTTCCATTGTGTGGAGCTGCTCAAGTCTCTTGATTCTCTGCTGGATCGTCTTGTAGTTTGTCATCATACCGCCGAGCCATCTTGCATTTACATAATGTGCATTAGCTCTCAGTGCCTCTTCCTTGATAGAATCTCCAGCCTGCTTCTTTGTACCTACGAAAAGTACCTCTTCGCCATTAGCTGAGATGTCACGGATAAACATATAAGCTTCTTCAAGCTTCTTAACGGTCTTCTGAAGATCGATGATGTAAATTCCGTTTCTTTCTGTGAAAATGTATGGAGCCATTTTAGGGTTCCATCTTCTTGTCTGGTGACCAAAGTGTACACCAGCTTCAAGAAGCTGCTTCATTGATACTACTCCCATTGTAGTAACCTCCTGTTTGGTTTTAGATTTCTGCTTTTGCAGATGTTTTTATCCTCCGGACGGCTTTACTTGCTTTCACCTGTCTTATGGCAGGACCAACGGCAAAAACCTGTCCGTGCGAATTGCTTTAATATTATATCATATTTTCTATTTCATTTCAAGAGTTTACGACAATTTATTTTAACAAATTTTCGATTTTTACAGTTCTGCTCTTTGTGCATACTGCACTATCGTTGAACTTTACAAGTATGGTATCTTCGCCGATAAGCTCGATATCCGAGCATTTTATGATAATATCCTCATCTCTGCCCATGATACCGAAAGCCCTTGGTTTGCCATAGACGATCAGTGAAACTATATTTGCTCCCTGAGTATCCATTTCTATATCATCAACATAGCCTATTTTCAGTCCTGTTCGTATATTGACGACCTCTTTATTTCGTAAGCTTGAAAAACTACATATCATGAAACCTTCCCCTTTCAAAAAAAGTGCATACCCTTTATAATAGGTATGCACTTTGGGGATCGTCCTATGTATGATCGTTTTTGTTTTTGTAATACATCTCCAACTGATCGTTATACAAATGCTTTATATATAAAGCTATGGTGTTTATGTACATTGCATTTGTAGGCTTTGTTCCGTTAGCAAGGCAACTTTCGAAAAGCATTTGCTTATCCACAGGCTTCATTTTTTCCCAGCCTGAAACTATAGCACTTCTTGTTGAGCGTTCAATAGCTGCAGTATTTTTTCCGTATTGTTTTTCAATGTCCTTATAAAGTTCGCCTATTTGTACTTTATTACCGTTATATTTGAATATAATAAGGAATATCATGTAGTAGATATGGTCATATCCTGAATGCTTGCGGTTTATGCCCGTTGATGTTATGATCCTATGTATCTCCTTTGAAATATTCTGTTTAAGGATATCAGGATCGACAGGTATCCTTTTTAGCTTGTCAAGCATATAGTGGCATACGTTCTTAGCGTTGTATGGCATAAGTATGTGCAGAATATCATCATAATCGAGAAGAATACGGATCGTTTCTGTGTCATCATAGGTGTAGATGTTATATATTATGGGATGAATGTCATCTTCATGAAGTATTTCACGAAAATGCAGAAGCTTTTTATATCCCAGCTTACAGCAGTCAATAACGATAACGTCAGGAGTATATTTTACAGCACCTATCTCAAGCTCTATTTCAGTATCACCGCATATATGGACCTTTGTACCATTGCGTTTCAGTTCCTCGGTCAACAGTTTATGCTGGCCGTCATATGACTCGGAAATAAGGACCGAATAATCAGTCAGCATACACTTCAACTCCCTTATGACGATTTAACATAATAACTACTATTTATATTATATCAAATTTTTGGACTACAAGCAACTTTAATAGCACATTATTAATCAAATTGTTTCAAAAACGTGACCTTAATGTAATTGTATATAACAAAAATATTCATAAATGTCGATTTAACGTATTGCGACAGACGTTAGATACTTTTCTTGATGTGTTCCAATGCACCTTTTTCAAGCCGTGATACCTGTGCCTGAGAGATGCCAATATTTTTTGCTACCTCCACCTGAGTTTGTCCTTTGAAAAAGCGCAGGAAGAGTATATTACGTTCACGAGGCTGAAGCTCGCTCATGGCTTGCTTCAATGAAAGCTCTTCAAGCCAGCTTTTATCGTCGCAGTTGTCGCTCACCTGATCCAACACATAAAGAGCGTCGCCGTTGTCAGAATACACAGGCTCATAGAGTGAAACCGGGTCGGTTATGGCTTCAAGGGCAATGACCACCTGACTAGGCTTTTCGGTGATAGTGTCTGCTATCTGCTCAACAGTAGGCTCTTTCTGGTTTTCACATATGAGCTGTTCTTTTGCCTGCATTGCTTTATAAGCAAGGTCACGGAGGGAACGGCTCACCCTCATGGGTTGAAAATCTCGAAGAAATCTTCTAAGCTCTCCTGCTATCATAGGCACAGCGTAGGTAGAAAACTTCACATCAAGAGAGGTATCGAAATTATCTATCGCCTTGATAAGCCCTACAACACCCACCTGAAAAAGATCGTCAGGGGAGTCGCTTCGACTCACAAACTTCTGCAAAACGCTCAGCACGAGCCTGAGATTGCCGTTTATAAGCTCCTCACGGGCTTTCTTGTCACCTGAATGGGCTTTTTTCAAAAGCTCCAGCTTTTCCGATTCTTTCAGCGTTTTAAGCTCATTGGTGTTCACTCCGCTTATCTCAACTTTATTGTACTGCATCGCACGCTCCTGTTAAAAAGCAGCATTTTATGCTGCCGTGATAATATAATTATTACCTTTCGATCAGGAACTATACAGATATTTTTCAGGAAAATCTGACCATAAAAAATGCAGAGCCGTGTGACTCTGCATTAGTTCTATTCTTTTCTGTCGCTCTTGCGCTGATAGTAGACCGCTAGTATCGCTGTTATTATGGCTGATATGCAAAATGCCAGCAGAAGCTTGTTGGATATTTTTCTGTTTATGAAATTCATTGTAGGGTTGAGTATATCCAATATCCAGAATACAATGAACATTCCCGCAAGTATTATCGTGATATGTGGGAGAATTTTGCTTAATCTTTTCATTTTTATCCTCCTATATAGATAATGTCGCTGAGGTCACGTCCACCGCCGTCAGGAGCGTTCACAATGCTGTTGTTGAAGTACATCATAGCGGACTTTCCACCGTCAAGATTGAACGCAGACATACAGCCCTCATCGCTCATGATAGCCGCAAGCTCGCTGAGAGTTGCACCCTTTGAGTAGCCTTCGTTTCTGCCGTCAACTGTCACGAAAATATAGTGGCCTGCCGACACACAGCCGATAGCTGAACGTGGATTTGCACTGTTGAGATATTTTGTTGTGTTGAACGTTTCAAGAACGTTGCCACTTCCGTCAAGAAGTGCAGGACCAAAGTTCCAAGCCTGCCATGCACCTTTTGCTATAACAGCGTCGCTGTCATATTCAGACGGGGAGTAGGTCTGCATTGTGCCGTCTGTGAACAGCACGCACACGTCTGCGTCGTTGACATCATCACGGTATTTTATACCGTTTCTTATAACGATACTGCGTTCTGAATTACCATAGAAATCACCGTTTATGGCGAAAAGAGCGTTGTTTTCCACTGCCATACTGAATACTGAGTCCTTGATGTTCTTACCGAATTCTCCGTCTGCAAAGGCGGCTTTTATCTCGCTTGCGCTTGTGACATAAACATCAGCCACAAAATAGGTTATCTTGTTGCTGCCCTCGCCGATAGATTTTTTGTATACTGTCACCTGAGCATTGTCAGTTGAAGCCGAGCCAAGCTCCTCAGAGGTTATGGCACCGTTTGTTATACTGCTTATAGCGTTCTGGTCTGAACGATAGTCGGCAGTGTCCTGATTGCCCCAGTTTCTGTGGTTCGTCTGCTCAGTACGCAGTGTGGTTGTAGCCTTTTCTGCCTGCGGAGCTGTTGTGGTAACTGCAGGCTCGCTATCGTCCTGTGCTGTGCCTTCTTTCTGCGAGTTGTCAGCCGCATTTGGCAGGGTGAAGCTACCTTCTGCGGAGCTGTCAACTGTTGCGATCACTTCTCCCTTTACTCCTGAACTTTGCGGCATAACGTAGTCAAAAAGCATGAACACGCCTATCGCTGCCGCTGTAAGCACAACGTCCGTTATGATCATTGCCCAGACAGGCATTGGCTTTTTTGTCTTATTCGTCAATTTTTCTTTCCCTCTTTCTGAAAACGAAACTTTTTTGCGCCGCCCAGCTTATAAAGAAAAGCAGCACTTCTATAAGTATTTTGCTGATATATTTGTTGTGTATGAGATATTTCACACATAGCTCCAGCATTATTGTGTTTGCAGCTAGTATGAATGCGGCAAGCAGAAAGTATTTTGCGGCTGTCTTTGCAATGCCTTCCTTATTTTTAAAGACGAATTTTTTGTTCATCGAAAAGTTGAAAATGGAGCTTATCACTCTTGCACATATGTTAGAAAACGCTACGCTCCCGCTTATCATTGCGAAAATGCTGTAGAAAATATAGTCCACGCAGAAGCTAAGAAGTGATGAGCAGGAGAATTTCAGTATATCCTTGTATATCCTCCATGAGTCTTTGATAGGATTAAAATGTGATGACTCGTTTTTGCCAAGGTAAACTGTTTCGATAGGCACTTCATAGAATCTTATGCCTTCTCTTGCACATTCAAGTAGCATATTCATCTCAAACTCATATCTGTCACCGTTTACCGACAGCATAAAAGGTATGAGCTTTGAGGAAAAGCCACGCAAGCCCGTCTGCGTGTCGCTTACCTTTACTCCTGCGGCAAATGAGAAAACGAATTTTGTGATGTTGTTGCCGAATTTGCTTCGCAGTGGTATCTTTCCTGAAAATCTGCGACAACCCATAATAAGCTTGTCAGGGGAGCTTTTCAGGGCTTCCGACACCCTTATTATATCCTCCACCTTGTGCTGTCCGTCTGCGTCTGCAATGACGATGCCCACAGTGTCGGATTCATGTTCTTTTATGTATTCAAGTGCGGTTTTTATGCCACGCCCCTTGCCTTTGTTCACCTCATGGGTGAGAACTATGGCTTTTTTTGCGGCTTCGGCAAAAATCGGCAGCTTATCCTTGCCGCTGCCGTCATTAATGACAATTATATGAAAATCGGTCAATGAAGATATATCGTCAATAACAGCCAGCATTTTTTCATCAGGCTCATAAGCGGGTATCACCGCATAAAATCTATCTATCGCCAAGATATCTTCTCCTTTCATTTATCGTATGGTCTAAGTATATCACATATGCTTTAAAAATACAATAAAACTTCTGAAGAATTTATACATAGTTTATCTGTCGAAATTTTGCGAAAATGAAATTGTGTCAGTATTATTGACAAAATAATAAAAATGTCGTATAATAAAAGATACAATAAAAAATGTACAAATTAATTCAGCAAACGGAGGATTTGATTTCATGGAATATAGAGTTCTTGAAACACGTTCAGCCGATATTCTCACTAAGTACTACAGTAACGAGATAGACAGCTTTCTTAATGCCTGCCATGAAGACATTCTGTGGATAGGTCCCGCTGAGAAGCATGTGATACGCACCAGAGAGGCGCTTGTTGATGCTTTTTCGCAAGAAGAACACAAGCTTGAATTTGTGCTCAGCGACCTAAAGGTGTTTTCCATAGGTCTTACGGAATGTTCCTGCGAGGTCATAATGTTTTTCATTTTGGATACGATTTGGCCTGACAGCAGTGTTGGGAGAGCAGATCAAAGGATACAGTTTTCATGGGTGAGTGAGAACGGCGAGGAAAAAATAAAGCTTTGTCACATTTCCAATGCCATTAAATATGATGAACGTGACAGGATATATCCTGTACATTATGAAGAAATATACAAGAAAAATGTCTGTTCAGGTGAAAGGCGTACAAAGAGAGTGATAGTAAATGGCGTAGACAGGTCGCTTGTTTTTCTGGATAGGTCGTGGATAGCTTATGTGGAAAGCAGTGGCAGTCACTGCGTCATATATACCATTGACGGCTCATTTGAATCAGTGCAGAGCCTTAAGGTGTTTGAAAGACGATATAGGGATATGTTTGTGCGCTGTCATGAAAATTATCTTGTAAATCCTGAATATGTAAGCCGTATAAGCCGTTACAGAATAGAACTTACATATGGCAAGGTGATCCCTATTTCTGAGAAGAATTATACTGCTGTGAAAACAAAATTATCCCATATAACATAAAAACTGGTGAACATTTTGCGTGTTCGCCAGTCTTTTAATCAGCATATTTTTTCTAAATTTCGCCGTATGGATTTTATTATCCGCTTTTCAAGTCTTGATATGTAGGATTGGGATATACCGACTTCATCAGCGACCTGCTTCTGAGTCATTTCTTTTTTGCCTGAAAGCCCGAATCGCATTTTCATTATCTGCTTTTCACGAGGGCAGAGCTTTTCGATCTCCTCCAGAAGAAGCTGTTTCTCAACTTCGCTTTCTATGCCCTTGTTCACGGTGTCGTCATCGGTGCCTAGAATATCGGATAAAAGCAGTTCGTTGCCGTCCCAGTCAACATTCAGCGGTTCGTCTATGGATATTTCATTTTTATACTGATTTGATTTTCTAAGAAACATAAGTATCTCGTTTTCTATGCACCGTGAAGCATAGGTCGCGAGCTTGATGTTTTTATCAGGACAAAAGGTGTTCACCGCCTTGATAAGCCCTATAGAGCCTATTGAGATAAGATCCTCTATGCCTGTGCCTGTTGACTCAAACTTCTTTGCTATATATACCACAAGCCTGAGATTATGCACGATAAGCAGTTCTCGGGCTTTTTTCGGGTCTGTTTCAAGAAGCTCAAAGGCTTTTTTCTCTTCCTCTTTGTTTAGGGGCGGCGGTAACGAATCTGCACCGTTTAGGTAATCTATAGTTTCGGGGTCGTCTGAAAACAAACGGCTCAAAAATCTGTTCAGCCCTAGAGCGAGTGTTTTAAGTGTGGTCATTTGTATTCCTCCTGTATTATCCCAGCAATGCGGGGTTGAATATAGCCCGTGACTTTCCGTTCAGCGAGGGCTTTATGCCCACATAGCACCTGACGTTGTGTACACGGTCTTTATCGTCGATTATCTTTACGCTCCCTGCGGCGGTTATGTGGATAATTCCCTCTCCGCTGACAGTAGAGCAGGGGATAAGCCTGAAACCGCTTAGAGGGTCGGGCTCGTCACGGTCAAGGTCATAGTGATAGAAAAGCCTGTCACAGCAGAAAACCACCACTGGTGTTCCTGTGAAGCTGTCACAAAGCCTGTTCCCACTGTCGCATATGGCAGGGACTTTCACTATACAGCCACCATTTTCGTATATGGCTTCGTATTTTGCGACCCTGTTGAAACACCTGCGTGTGATGTTCTCATAAAGACAGAGCAGACCATACGCTATACCGCAGGCAAGGGCAAGCTTAAATAGAGAGATGTCAAAATACACAGTGAGGTTTCTGAAAAAAATCACCTTGCTCCCTGATATCTGCCAAAGGGTCACCACTATACCCGTGAAAACTGCGTTCACGGCACTGTATATTATAAAGTATCGAAGTAGTTGCCAAGGGTCTTTACACCCAAAGGCTATAAGCACTGAGAATACCGCACTGACAAGCTTTATCACCACAATAAGAACTGCAGTGAAATATCCTCTGCTGTCTATAGCCATAACAAGCGACGAAAGTCCTCCCACCGAGCAAGCTGTCAACAGCCGCAGCGGACTTATGACCTTGTGACATATCCTGCCTGCCGCTTCCAGCATGATAAGCGTCATAATGGCGTTTGTCACAAGGAGTATATCTATGTAAATTTTCATGGCGTTCCTCCCTTTGATATTATGATAGCACTGCTTGGATGGAAAAATTGTCGCAATGGGGACAAAAAAAGATCCGCCCTCCCCAAATGGGAAAGCGGATATGCTTATTTGATATCAAATTAGTCAGCAAAGAAAACTGAGAAAGCCTTATATGCCATATAAGTGTCTATCTTCGAGGTTATCTCAAATGGTGCGTGCATTGAAAGCACCGGTACGCCAACGTCGATAACGTTCATGTCAAGGTTTGCGATATACTGTGCGACAGTTCCTCCACCGCCGCCGTCGACCTTGCCAAGCTCGCCTGTCTGCCAAACGATGTTGTGTTCGTCAAAGAGCTTTCTTACTCTGCCCACAAACTCAGCAGAAGCATCGGAAGTGCCTGACTTGCCCCTTGCGCCTGTGAACTTTGTGGCAACAACGCCGTAGTTTATCTGTGATGAGTTTCTTATCTCGAACGGCTCTGAGAATGTTGGGTCATATGCCGCATTTACGTCGGCTGAAAGGCACTCAGAAGCAGAGATAACGTTTCTGCCCTCAAGTCCGTATACCTTTGCAAGGTCAGCAATGAAGTATGGCAGATATGAGCTGTTAAGTCCTGTGTTGCCGTCACTTCCTGTTTCTTCCTTGTCTGTGAGTATGGTCATGCAGGTCTTTTTAGGGTCTTTGCATTTGAGGATAGCCTGCAAAGCTGTGTATGCACAAACTCTGTCGTCCTGACCATAAGAGCCTACCATGCTTCTGTCAAAGCCAACGTCCTGTGCTTTGAATGCAGGAACAGCTTCAAGCTCTGCGGAAACGAAATCGTCCTCTACGATGCCGTATTTCTCGTTAAGGATAGCCATTATGTTGAGTTTTACCTTGTTTGAAACAGCGTCATCTCTGAATGGTCTGGAGCCTATGAGCAGATTAAGCTCCTCGCCCTTGATGAGCTGTGGAGCAGGTCTTTTCATCTGAGCGTCTGCAAGGTGCGGCAGGATATCAGTTACGCAGAAAACAGGGTCGTCCTTGTCCTCGCCGATATTTACTGTAACGCTTTCGCCGTCAGCCTTTATGACAACGCCATGAAGCGACATTGGAACAGTTGTCCACTGATATTTTTTTATGCCGCCGTAATAGTGTGTCTTGAACAGGCAAAGCTCCTTGTCCTCGTAAAGTGGGTTCTGTTTAAGGTCAAGACGTGGTGAGTCGATATGAGCGGCAGCAAGTCTGATACCTTTTTCAAGACCGTCCTTGCCCATAACTGTAAGTATGATAGCCTTTCCTCTGTTTACAAAATAGAACTTGTCGCCGGCGTCATACTTCTTGCCCTTTTCATAAGGCTTGAAGCCTGCTTTTTCAGCCTGAGCCACTGCCTCGATAACAGCCTCACGCTCTGTCTTTGCAGTGTTCAGAAAGCTTTTATAGCCCTCGCAGAACTTGTCTGCCTTTTTGATTTTTTCTTCGCTAAGGCGAAGTCCACCGTTTTTCTTATCCGAAAGAAGCTTTTCTGCAAGCTTTTCGCCCTCGGACTTTTCTTTCTTCTTGTTATCCATTGTAAAGTCCTCCTTTTAATGTATTCTTATTGAAACTGCGTTAAAATGGGCGGACACTGTTCGCCCCTGCGCATGGTTTTGCTTAACTGTTTTCTGTAATATCCCCATGACTGTTGAGTATATCCTTATAATTGTCATAGGCTTTGCGTATCTTGCGCACATAGTTTGAAGTCTGGTCATTTTCGTCAGGTATGTCGCTGACTTTGAAATTGTCAGGGTCAACAGTGCCGTTTTCTATCCAACTGTCAACAAGATTCATTCCGCAGTGATATGCCGCCGCTGTCAGCTCTACAGAGCCGTCATACTTTTCCATAAGATAGCTGAGATAATATGTGCCATATTGGATATTAAGTTCAGGGTCGAACATATCATCATAGGTGTTGTCGCGCTGATCGTCAAGGCGATATTTTATCCAATCGTATGCGTCCTCCATAAGCTGCATAAGACCTCTGGCACCCACTGATGAAACAGCGTCCTTATTAAAACCGCTTTCCACTTTTATTACAGAGAACACAAGCACAGGGTCGCACTTGTACTTTGTGCTGTATCTTATTACATACTCCTCATAATCTGTAGGATATGAAAAAGAGTTCGGAATATCCTTTGCCTTGTTGATTATCTGCTCGTGATAAAGATATGTGAGCCAGCCTATACCGCACAGCAGAAGTATGACTGCTATGAGTACGGGACCTTTTTTTATGTGCCTTTTCTTTTTACGCCTGCTGTTTTTTCCATTAGCCGCCATTATATCTTTCCTTTATTGTTTCTATGACCTCACAGGTCTTTTGGAATGTGTCATTCACAGAGCCGTTGTTCTCAATGACGAAATCGCTGTGAGCCTTGAAAAACTCCATAGTATGCTGAGAAGAAAAACGCTTTTTTGCAAGCTCCGCCGAAATGCCGTCCCTTTTGGTTATCCTTTCAAGCCTTATGCCAAAGTCTGCCACAACGCTTACGATAACACTGCAAAGCTTATCCGCACCTGCTTCAAAAAGGGTGGGTGCGTCAAGAAGTATGAACCTGCTTGGTGCGGCGTTTATCTTTTCGTCAATAAGCTTGTTTATAAAAGGGTATATGGTATCATTGAGCATTTGAAGCTTATTCTTATCTGAAAAAACTATCTCCCCGAGCTTTCGTCTGTCAAGAGAATAGTTCTCGTCAAAGCAGCTTGGGAAAAGCTTTGCAAGCTCTTTACAGCATTCGTTCCCTGCCTGTGTGACTTCTCTTGCGACTATATCGCAGTTTATTATCTCAAAGCCATTTTCTCTGAAAGCGTCCGATATAGTTGTCTTGCCTGCACCGCTTTGACCTGTAAGCCCTACTACTGTTTTTTTCACAGTTTCACCACCTGAAAGCCTGCGGCTCTTAAAAGTCGGTTATACACTGCAAGCCCCACGCCGTCCTTGTTAGGACAGCGTGCAAAAACTTTCTTTGCACCTATATCGTCAAGCTCTCTGAGAACGTCAAAAAGCTCTTTTGCCTGTTCCTCGTCATTTGCGCCATAGCAGATATGCGGGATATCAAGCCCATCACAATCGCTGTCAGTGAACACCATAAGAGTGGTGTCATTGTCAGCATGAGTTTTCACATATTCTCTGAAAGCTTTAAGACTGCTGTCAATGATAGTCACATCAGCCTTTGGGGCATAGTGCTTGTATTTCATACCAGGAGAGCGAACTTTTACGTTCTCACCCAGCTTTTCCAAAACACCCTTGTCGATAAGAACGTTCGGGGTGATCTCCATAAGGTCTTCTGCGGAAATAAATCCCGGTCTGAGAAGTCTTATTCCGTCCTCGCCCTCAAAGCTTATAACAGTTGACTCAACGCCCACTCCGCAAGCTCCGCCGTCTATTATGGCAGGTATCCTGCCGTGCATATCGTTAAGGACGTGCTGTGCTGTTGTAGGCGACGGGCTTCCTGAAAGGTTTGCCGACGGTGCGGCGATAGGGAAGCCGCAGGCTGATATAAGCGCTCTTGCCACCTTATGTGACGGCATTCTTATGCCCACTGTGTCAAGTCCTCCGCTCGTTACCATTGGTATTTTTTCAGACTTTGGCATTATCATTGTGAGAGGTCCTGCCCAAAATTTTTCTGCGCACTTTACAGCAAGGGGCGGTATCTTATCCACAAGTCCCTCAAGCTGAGAAATGTCAGATATATGCACTATTAGAGGATTGTCGGCAGGTCTGCCCTTTGCGGCGAATATTTTTCTTACAGCCCCTTCATCAAAAGCGTTCGCCGCAAGACCATATACAGTTTCCGTCGGCATACCAACGACTTCACCCTGTGAGAGCAGTTTTGCGGCATATGCTATGCTGTCCTCGTCAGTGCCAAGTATTTTTGTGTCAAACATTTTTTATTCTTCTTCCTGACTTGCAAGCTTGGCAGCCTGATCGGCTGTTGCAAGTGCGTCGATTATTTCATCAAGTGCGCCGTTAAGCACCTGTTCAAGTCTGTAGATAGTAAGACCGATTCTGTGGTCAGAAATTCTTCCCTCAGGATAGTTGTAAGTTCTTATTCTTTCGGAACGGTCACCTGTTCCCACCTGTGAACGTCTGTTATCCGCTATCTCCTTATTCTGTGCCTGAACTTTCTGATCAAGAAGTCTTGAACGGAGAACTTTCAGAGCCTTTTCCTTGTTCTTGAACTGTGAACGCTCGTCCTGACACTCAACTACCATGCCTGTAGGCAGGTGAGTTATTCTGATAGCGGAAGATGTCTTGTTGATGTGCTGTCCGCCTGCGCCTGATGAACGGAACACGTCTATTTTCAGATCTTTTTCTTCGTTAAGGTCAAGCTCCACTTCATCAGCCTCCGGAAGTACGGCAACTGTAACAGTAGATGTGTGAACTCTGCCCTGTGACTCTGTTTCAGGTACACGCTGAACTCTGTGTACTCCGCTTTCGTATTTCAGCCTTGAATATGCTCCCTCGCCTGAAACACTGAAAGTTATTTCCTTATAGCCACCAAGCTCTGTTTCGTTGGCGTTCATGACTTCTATGGTCCAGCCCTTTGAAGCGGCATACATTGAATACATTCTATAAAGAGAGCCTGCGAACAGTGCAGCTTCCTCACCGCCTGCACCGCCTCTTATCTCTATGATAACGTTACGCTCATCGTTAGGGTCTTTCGGCAGCAGGAGAAGCTTCAGCTCTTCTTCAAGCTTAGCCATATCTTCCTTGGACTCCTCAAGCTGCATCTGCACCATTTCCTTGAAGTCCTTATCCATTCCGCCTGCGTCAAGAAGCTCAAGAGCCTCGTCATTGGCAGCCTTTGCCTTCTTGTATTCGCCGAACTTTTCAACTATCGGCGTAAGTGTCTTGTATTCTTTCATAAGGCTCGTATACAGTGAAGTGTTGTTTACAGTTTCAGGCTGCATGAGCTTTTCGTTTATTTCATTGAATTTATCTTCGAGTGCTTTGAGTTTTTCAAACATAGTTATATTCTCCTGTCATTTTTATTTCATATCATACATTTGTTATATATCATAAATTGCGAGAATAGCTATGATTCAGCCTCTCTGATAATAGTTTTTACGTTCTTTTCGGCTTTGCTGCGTACTATCATGAACTCTCGTCCGCAGCCCTCGCAGCGCAGCTTGAAATCCATGCCTGAGCGCAGAACTATCATTCTGTTACTGCCGCAGGGGTGACTTTTCTTCATTACAAGAATATCGCCTTTTACAATATCCATTTTGCACCACTTTCCTTTCCTAAAAGGTGAAGCAGAGCGAATACTCTGCTCATACATCATTATTATAACACATTTCTCCCTTTATTGCAATAGCGGAGAGGGCGGTTTTATGGCTGTACAAATATAATAGCCCATATATTTGATTTTTGTTGCATTGTTACAAAAATGACATTGTGAGAAGCTGAATTTACAAAATGTTCATTGAATAGCTTTCAAAAAGTGTTAATATTAGATTGTTCAAATTTGAAATATCTAATATTGGAGGTTTGACAATGAACGATAATATGACAACAGCAACGCATATGTTTGATCATTCAAAGAAGCTTGCAGAAGCATATGAAAAAGTCATGCAGCCCCTTTGCAAAAAGCTCGATATGCCAAAGACGGCGCTTGACGTGCTCATGTTCCTTGCGAACAATCCTGAGTTCAACACAGCGGGTGATGTGTGCAGATACAGGAATATCAAGGCGGCACTTGTATCTTTCCATGTAGAAAAGCTTGTGGAAGCAGGCTTTGTTGAAAGGCAGGCGGTAAAGGGCGACAGAAGAAAATGCCGTCTGGTCTGCACAGAAAAGGCCCAGCCTGTTATAAAAGAGGGCAGAGAGCTACAGAAAAAGTTTGCACAAAAGCTTATCGCTGGCTTTTCGGACGATGACATGGCACATTTCAGAAAATGCCTGCATATCGTTAGCGACAATATAGACAGCATTCTTAAAGAATGTTTGTAGAAGGAGGTAGCAACTATGATAAAACTGCTTAAAAAGATGGGCAAGCGTGAGGTGCTTATGGCTGTTCTCTGTACACTTCTGGTGCTGGGACAGGTGTATTTTGACCTGACGCTGCCTGACTATATGACAGACCTGACCATGATGCTCAACACGGCAGGCAGTGAAACTTCCGATATTCTGAACGTCGGACTTAAAATGCTGGGCTGCACCCTTGCAAGTGCCGCTCTTGCTATCGGCTGCGGCTATCTTTCCGCAAAGACTGCCTCAGGCTTCAGCTATACTGTAAGAGAAAAGCTTTTCAACCATGTTATGGATATGGGCAGCGAGGAGATGCAGGACTTTTCCATACCGAGCCTTATAACAAGGACAACAAACGACATCACACAGATACAGATGATAGTGTCAATGGGACTTCAGATGATAATAAAATCGCCTATCATGGCGGTGTGGGCTGTTATAAAGATACTTGGCAAGAGCTGGGAGCTTTCAGCGGTGACTGCGGCGTTCGTTGTGGTGATATGCGTATTCGTTCTTGCAGTTATGGCGACCTGCATACCGAGATTCCGTATCGTTCAGAAGCTAACTGATAAGATAAACCGTGTGGCAAGAGAAAATCTCACAGGCATAAACGTTGTCCATGCTTTCAATGCTGAGAAATATCAGAACGACAAGTTCGATGTTCCAAGCAAGGAGATGATGAACACACAGCTTAAAAACCAAAGAATGTTCGCACTTATGATGCCGGTTATGAATATCGGAATGAATGGTCTGACTCTTGCTATCTACTGGCTTGGTGCAGTGCTTATCCAGCAGATAGCCCTGACGGCAGTTCAGGACAGGATAACGCTTTTCAGCAACGTTGTTGTTTTCAGCACATATGCCACATACGTTGTAATGTCATTTATGATGCTGGTTATGATATTCATGATGCTCCCTGCGGCTCAGGTCTCAGCAGAGCGTATCAACGAAGTGCTTGAGCGTGACGTGAACATAAAAGAGGGCAGCGTCAGCGAGGGAAGAGAGCAGGGTACTGTGGAATTTAAAAACGTTTCTTTCAGATATCCTCATGCCTCTGAGGACGAGCTGAGCAACATAAGTTTCAAGATAGAAAAGGGTCAGACCCTTGCCATAATCGGCGCAACAGGAAGCGGCAAGACAACGCTTATAAGCCTTATACCAAGATTTTATGACGCAACAGAGGGCGAAGTCCTCGTGGACGGCGTAAACGTAAAAAACTACAAGTTCGATACCCTTTATGACAAGCTTGGATATGTAACACAGAAGGCTGTGCTTTTTGCAGGAAGTATAAGAGAAAATGTTTTCTTTGGCGAGAGTGCCGCTCCTGAAACTGACGAGGAGCTTAAAAACGCTATCGAGCTTTCTCAGGCGGAGGAGTTTGTGGATAAGCTTCCTGACGGCACAGAGCATATGATATCTCAAATGGGCAGAAACGTTTCAGGCGGACAGAAGCAGCGTTTGTCTATTTCGAGAGCGCTTTCAAGAAAGCCTGAGATACTTGTATTTGATGATTCTTTCTCAGCCCTTGATTACAAGACAGACGCAAAGCTCAGAGAGGGTCTTAACGAAAAGCTTGGGGATACAACAAAGATAATCGTTGCGCAGAGAATAAGCACTATCCGTCATGCAGACAAGATAATAGTCCTTGACCGTGGCGAAGCCGTGGGCATGGGAACTCATGAGGAGCTTATGAAAAACTGCGACGTATACAAAGAGATAGCACTTTCACAGCTAAGTGCGGCAGAGCTTGCATAGAAAGGGGGACTGCACAATGAGAAAATACGAGAAGTCTAGTAAGGGCGAAATGGCGTCCGCTATGAAAAAAATAATAGAGTATATGAAAGGCAGTGTAGGTATCGTTGCCGTGGCATTGGTTCTTGCGGCGATTGGTGCGGTGCTGACTATCATAGGGCCTGACAAGGTGGGCGAGATAACCGACCTTATAGCAGACGGACTTATGACAGGCATTGACCTTAAAGCGGTGGCAAGGGTAGGAATATTCCTTGGAGCGATATATATTTCAAGCTCGCTTTTTACCTTTATTCAGCAGTATATAATGGCAACTGTCACGCTGAAAATGTCATACAGAATGAGAAGCGACCTTTCAAGGAAGATAAACTGCGTTCCTCAGAAGTATTTCAACTCACATTCACAGGGCGATATACTCAGCCGTATCACAAATGATGTATCAACGTTACAACAGGGTCTTACAAACAGTCTTCCGACCATAATCAGTGCGGCGGCACAGTTTGTGGGCTGCCTTATAATGATGTTCGTTACAGAATGGCGACTTGCGCTCATCTCACTGTTCATCACATTCTTGGGACTTTTCTTGATAGTTTTCATAATGTCAAAATCACAGAAGTTCTTCCTCGACAGACAGGAAAGCCTTGGTAAGCTTAACGGCTATGTTGAGGAGATGTATTCGGGTCACGAGGTAGTAAGGATATCCCGTGGAGCAGATAATGTAAAGAAACATTTCGCCGGACTTAACGAAGCTGTATACAACGCAAACTGGAAGTCACAGTTTCTGTCAGGTATCATGCAGCCGCTTATGAACGTTATCGGAAATCTTGCATACGTTGCAGTATGCGTTTTCGGCTCAATGCTCGCCCTTAACGGCACTATCACATTCGGCGTAATAATATCGTTCATTCTTTATGTAAGACTTTTCACATCACCTCTTGGTCAGATAGCTCAGGGCATGACAAATATGCAGACAGCTTCCGCCTCGGCTCAGAGAATATTTGACTTTATCGAAAGCGAAGAACTTCCAGACGAGAGCGGAAAGGGCAGTGAAGTTCCTGAGGTAAATGGCAACGTAAGCTTTGAGAATGTTCGTTTCAGCTATCCTGATACTCCTGACAAGGTGATAATAAAGAACTTCTCCGCAGAGGTAAAGGCAGGTCAGAAGGTGGCTATCGTTGGACCTACCGGAGCAGGTAAGACCACAATGGTAAATCTGCTTATGAGATTTTTCGAGATAAACAGCGGAAGTATATCCATAGACGGCACGCCTATATCACAGCTGAGCCGTGAAACTGTCCACAATATGTTCAGCATGGTTTTGCAGGACACATGGCTTTTTGAGGGCACTGTGAGAGAAAACCTTGTTTACAACATGGAGGGCATAAGCGACGAGTCCCTTGAAAGAGTGTGCAAAGCCTGCGGTCTGGATAAGTTCGTTCATACGCTCCCCGAGGGCTTTGATACAGTGCTTTCAGAAAGCGTGGCAATATCAGCAGGTCAGAAACAGCTTCTCACTATCGCAAGGGCAATGCTCCAGAATGCGCCTATGCTCATACTTGATGAAGCGACATCTTCTGTCGATACGAGAACGGAGCTTCTTATCCAAAGGGCAATGGATAAGCTTACAAAGGGCAGAACAAGCTTTGTTATCGCACACAGACTTTCGACTATCAAAAACGCAGACCTGATACTTGTTATGCGTGACGGCGACGTTATCGAAAGCGGAAACCATGAAACCCTTATGGCAAAGGGTGGATTTTATGCCGAGCTTTATAACAGCCAGTTCGATCAGGCTTCATAAAGCAGGCTTTTATATGCAAAGCACACGGCTTTTACGGCTGTGTGCTTTGTGCTTTTTTTACTAAAATGGGTGTGACAGTGGTATGGCTGTATTGAAAAATGACAATAAAGTGTATTTTATTTCTTAAAATCAGATATTTCACTTGACTAATCCGTATTAAAATGGTATGATAAATATGTATTTTTATAAAATATATTATTTGCAGAAGGATTGATATATAATGAAAACACCATTTATAACTAAGGAAAAGGCTGAGGAGATAATCAAGCAGTATCCTACACCTTTTCATATCTACGACGAAAAGGGTATCAGACAGAGAGCCAGAGATCTTTACAAGGCATTTAGCTGGAACAAAGGCTTCAAAGAGTATTTCGCTGTAAAGGCTACCCCTAACCCATTCATTTTGAAAATACTCAAGGAAGAGGGCTGCGGCGTTGACTGTTCTTCTCTTACTGAGCTTATGATGAGCGACTGCTGCGGATTCAGCGGAAGCGACATCATGTTTTCTTCAAACGTAACTCCAAAGGCGGATTTTCTCAAGGCAAGAGAGCTTGGCGCTTATATCAACCTTGACGATTTCACACACATAGATTATCTTGACGACCTTTGCGGTATTCCTGAAACTATCTGCTGCCGTTTCAATCCGGGCGGACATTTCGAGATAGAAACTCAGATAATGGACAACCCTGGTGAGGCTAAGTACGGCTTCACAAGAGAGCAGCTTTTTGAGGGCTTCAAGATACTTCAGCAGAAAGGCGCAAAGCATTTCGGACTTCACGCTTTCCTTGCTTCAAACACTGTTTCAAACGCTTATTATCCAAAGCTTGCAAGAATACTTTTTGAACTTGCTGTTGAGCTTCATGAAAAGACGGGTGCAGACATCAAGTTCGTAAACCTTTCAGGCGGTGTTGGCATAGCATATGAGCCTGACAAGCCGCAGAACGATATCTTCGCTATCGGCGAGGGCGTTCGCAAGGCATTTGAGGATATAATGGTTCCTGCCGGTCTTGGGGACGTTGCTATCTTCACAGAGCTTGGCAGATATATGCTTGCTCCGTTCGGTCATCTCGTTGCTACCTGCACACATCATAAGCATACTTATAAGGAGTATGTTGGTCTTGACGCTTGTGCCTGCAACCTTATGCGTCCTGCTATGTACGGTTCATATCATCACATTACAGTTCTTGGCAAGGAGAACGCTCCATGCGACCACAAGTATGACGTAACTGGCGGTCTTTGCGAGAACAACGATAAGTTTGCGATCGACAGAATGTTGCCTGAGATAGACACAGGCGATATAATTGTTATCCACGACACAGGCGCACACGGCTTCTCGATGGGCTACAACTACAACGGAAAGCTCCGTTCAGCAGAGATACTTCTTCATGAGGACGGCTCATTCGACATGATAAGACGTGCCGAAACTCCTGCTGACTATTTCGCAACATTTGATTTCACTGATATTTTCGATAAATATACAAAGAATAATAAGTAATGACGCTTAGATCCACAGGGAATTTCTCTGTGGGTCTTGCTGTTTTTGGGGCGTTTGGTGAGCAAATATTAAAAAAATCGGAATTTATGTGATTTTTGCTTGCAAAATAGTATGAGATGTAGTATAATATTAAATTGAATTGGTGTATTTTTGCACCTAAGGCGTTGCCTTAATATTAAGAAAGGTCAGGGATTATATATGGATTTGAACATGGTCAAGTATCTGGCAGAGCTTAGCAAGCTGGAATATTCCGATAAAGAGCTTGCAGCCACAGCCGAGCAGATGACTGATATTATTGATCTTATGGATACCGTAAAGGAAATCGACATTACCTATGACGATCTCAAGGACAATCATGATGTTTACCTCAACGATCTGAGAAAAGACGAGGTCATCGAATCTATGCCTACTTCAAAGGTCCTTTCAAATGCAGTGAATACAAACAACTGCTTTGTAGTGCCTAAGGTCGTAGAGTAAATTTAACAGGAAGGTAGTGTGAAATTTGGACGTTTCTTCAATGAAAATCCGTGATATGCGTAAGGCTCTTGACAGTAAGGAAATTTCCGCTAAAGAGCTTGCACAGACATATTTTGAGAGAATAAAGAAATATGACGATAAGGTAAAGAGCTTTATCACTGTTACTGAGGAAAAGGCTCTGGAGCAGGCTGAAAAGGCTCAGGGCGTTATCAATAAGGGCGAGGCAAAGGCTCTCACAGGAATACCTGTGGCAGTAAAGGACAATATTTGTACAGAGGGCGTAAAGACCACCTGTGCGTCAAAAATGCTTGAAAACTTCGTTCCGCCTTATAATGCGACCGTTATGGAAAAGCTCGACGCTGAGAATATCGTAATGCTCGGCAAGACTTCTATGGACGAGTTCGCAATGGGAGGCTCTACACAGACCTCTGCTTTTGCAAAGACAAAGAATCCTTATGATCTTGACCGTGTACCGGGCGGCTCATCAGGCGGATCTGCTGCGGCAGTTGCTGCGGGACTTGCTCCTGTTGCTCTTGGTACTGATACAGGCGGATCTATCAGACAGCCTGCTGCTTTCTGCGGCGTAACAGGTATCAAGCCAACATACAGCAGAGTTTCAAGATTTGGTCTTGTGGCTTTCGCTTCATCTCTTGACCAGATAGGCTCTATCGGTCTTGACGCTCATGACTGCGCTATACTCCTTAACGAGATATGCGGCTATGACTTCCATGACGGCACAAGCTCAAAGCTTGAAGTGCCTGACTTCACCGCAAAGATAGGCGAGTCAATGAAGGGCATGAAGATAGCACTCCCTAAGGAGTTCTATGCAGAGGGCATAAATGATGAGGTAAAGGCTGCCGTTTTAAAGGCTGCTGAGGAATATAAGGCAATGGGCGCGGAGCTTGTT
Organism: Ruminococcus sp. AM43-6; assembly: GCF_003461785.1. NCBI lineage: Bacteria > Bacillati > Bacillota > Clostridia > Eubacteriales > Oscillospiraceae > Ruminococcus > Ruminococcus sp. AM43-6. Next base: position 73,508 of record NZ_QTXU01000004.1, on the reverse strand, counting down.
GAGTGTTCAATGCCGTCACTTAAGTATGCTGTTCCTTGTTATTATCTTCTTGCCTGCGCTGAGGCGGCTTCAAACCTGTCAAGATATGACGGTATCAAGTATGGTCACAGAACGCTCACAGCTGACAGCTATGAGGAGCTTATAATCAAGTCACGTTCAGAGGGCTTCGGCGAGGAAGTAAAGAGAAGAATACTTCTTGGAAACTACTGCCTGTCAAGCGGATATTATGACGCTTACTACAGGAAGGCAATGGCTCTCAGACAGCTTATAAGAAAAGAATACAACGATATATTCGAGAAGTGCGACGTTATCCTTACGCCGACAACTCCTGCTGTTGCATACAGCCCTGAGATGACTTCCGACCCTGTTCAGATGTATCAGGCTGATATATGCACAGTTACAGTAAATATCGCAGGTCTGCCTGCAATATCAACTCCTTGCGGCTATGACAGCAAGGGTATGCCTATCGGTATGTCTGTTATAGGCAGAAAGTTCGACGAGGCAACTATCATCAAGACTGCCGACGCATACGAAAAGGGCTTCAAGCCTGTTGCGCCAAAGCTTTAAGGGAGGTAAGACAAATGGAAAAATGGAGAACGGTCATCGGCCTTGAGATCCACGCCGAGCTGCTTACCAAAACTAAGATCTTTTGTAACTGCTCCGCTGAGTTCGGAGGTGCGCCAAATACAAGATGCTGCCCTGTATGTACAGGTATGCCCGGTACTTTGCCTATCATCAATCAGCAGGCTGTAGAGTATGCTGTAAAGGCAGGATATGCGCTCAACTGCGGTATCAACAAGTTTTCAGTATTCGACAGAAAGAACTACTTCTATCCTGACCTGCCAAAGGCATATCAGATATCACAGCTTTACAGACCTATCGTAGGTCCCGGATATGTGCCTATCGAGGTGAACGGTCAGAAAAAGAATATCAGAATAAACCATATCCACCTTGAGGAAGACGCCGGTAAGCTCGTTCATGACGCTTTCAACGGAATCTCAATGGCTGACTATAACAGATGCGGTATCCCGCTTATCGAGATAGTTACTGAGCCTGATATAGCGTCAGCAGAAGAGGCTATGGCTTTCGTTGAGCAGATATCTCTGCTTTTGCAGTATGCAGGCGTTTGCGACTGTAAAATGGAGCAGGGCTCACTGAGATGTGACGTTAATATCTCTCTTATGAGACCTGACGCAACTGAGTTCGGTACTCGTGCGGAGATAAAGAACATCAACTCTATCAAGTCTGTTGGCAGAGCTATCAAGTATGAGGAAAAAAGACAGGCGCTTCTTCTTGAAGCTGGCAAAAAGGTCGTTCAGGAAACAAGACGTTACAACGCAAACAGAGATAAGACAACTTCAATGCGTACAAAGGAAAACGCTAACGATTATCGTTATTTCCCAGAGCCTGATATTCTTCAGGTAAACCTTACAGACGCTCAGCTTGACGAGATAAGGGCTAAGTTGCCTGAAATGCCAAGCAGCAGATTCAAGAGATACACTGAGGAATACGGTATTTCTGAGATAGACGCAAAAACGCTTATCCAAACAAAGATAATCTCAGATTTCTTTGAGAATGCACTTAAGAGATATAACAATCCTAAGAGCGTGGCTGTGTTCATTCTCGGCGAGTTTATGAGAAGAGTAAATCTGGGCGAGATAGATATAAACAATATCAGCTTCACACCTGAGGAGTTTGCAGAGCTTGTTGAAATGGCTGATACTGAAAAGGTATCAAAGAACGACGCTAAGACCGTGTTCAGAGCAATGGTAGAAGATGGCGGCAAGCCTATGGACATTGCAAAGAGCAAGGGTATGATAATCACTGTGGATACTGCGAAGGTAGAGGCAGGCGTTGACGAGATACTTGCCGCAAATGCCGCACAGGTAGAGCAGTATAAGAACGGTGAAACAAAGGTATTCGGCTTTATCATGGGTCAGTGTACAAAGGCTCTCAAGGGCGTTGCTACACCTAAGATAATCAAGGAAATTCTTGAAAGCAAGCTGAAAGCTGCTGCCGCAAGTGCCGCTGCTGACAATGAGAAGAAAGAGGACGTAAAGGACAACGTTATCGACGCTTCAAAGCTCACAAAGTATGAGAACGCTGATAAGTATGTACCTGAAAATGACGGCAAAATGCTTATGATAGACACAGCTGACGTCAAGAAAGAGTTTATGCTTGCTGACGCTAAGGCTAACATGGGCAAGGAAGTTGAGTTCTCTGGCTGTGTTCATAGAATAAAGAACATGGGCAGCATTGCGTTTATTGTGGTGAGAACTTCAAGAGATGTTATACAGACAGTTTACTCTGCCGACAACTGCAAGGATTCTATCGAGGGTCTGAGAGAGGGCTTCTTTGTAAATGTAAAGGGTATCGTTAAGGAAAACCCTAAGGATTTCAATGGTCTTGAAATAGAACTTGATTCTATCAAGCTTATCTCAACGAACGCCGCTGAGCTTCCTTTAAAAATATCACAGGGCAGACTTAACTGCACAATAGAAGTAAACCTTGACAACCGTGCGGCTTCACTGAGAAACCCTTATGAGAGAGCTATATTCAAGCTCCAGGAGGGTCTTGTTCAGGGTATGCACAAGTTCATGCAGGCAAACAACTTCACTGAGATACACTCGCCAAAGATAGTTGCTCAGGGTGCTGAGGGCGGTGCTAACATCTTCCGCCTTGACTATTTCGGCAAGTCTGCGTTCCTTAACCAGTCACCGCAGTTCTATAAGCAAATGGCTGTGGCATTCTTTGACAGAGTTTATGAGATAGCACCTGTATACAGAGCTGAAAAGCACGCTACTTCACGTCATATCAACGAGTATATCGGTCTTGACTTTGAAATGGGCTATATCGATAGTATGTATGACGTTATGAAAATGGAGATAGCTATGCTCAGATCCATTTTCGAGTATATCAAGGAAAACTATCAGAACGAGCTGAGAATACTTGAGGCTGACGTTCCTGAGATAAAGGAAGTTCCGTCTATCAAGTTCGCTGACGCTATCGAACTGCTGAGAGGCGGCGAGGGAAGCGGCAAGAAGTTCGATCTTGACCCGGAGGACGAGGTAAATCTCGGCAAGTATGCTAAGGAAAAGTACGATTCAGACTTTATCTTTGTTACACACTTCCCATCATCGAAGCCTCCGTTCTATGCAATGAACTCCAGAGAAGACCCAAGAGAAGCTTACAAGTTCGACCTTTTGTTCAGAGGACTTGAAATTACTTCGGGCGGTCAGAGAATACACGATTATAACGAGCAGGTAGAGAAGATGAAGGCTCAGGGACTTGACCCTGATGATTTCAAGAACTATCTCGAGGCTCACAAGTATGGTCTGCCACCTCACGGTGGACTTGGTATCGGTCTTGAAAGACTTCTCATGAAGCTTCTTAACAAGAACAACATCAGGGAAACATCACTGTTCCCAAGAGATATCAACAGACTTCTTCCATAGTCTGCAAATATGTTTATCAAAGAACGGGCAGGTCTGTCCGTTCTTTTTTTGTATGGGCGACCTGAGGTCGTCCGCATATCACCATGCCATTTTTATGTTTTTTGCTTGGCGATAAGACGAAAACGGGACGTCGGGGGCGCCGTCCCCTACAGTATTTGAATATAAGCTGAATATTTGTCCAATAAGAATAGTATAATTCATTGATACTAATTCGGAGGACTGATATTCTTGAAAAAAATTCTTATTTTACTTATTTGTTTTTTGACCCTTTGCTCCTGCGGAGGTGAGGTAAATTCTCAGAGGGACAGGCTTGTGACTATGGAAAAAGCATCGGTGATACCTGTGAGCGGTGAGAAAAACTACACTGATGTGGAAACGTCACACAAGCTTAATTATACTGTACAGAAAGCTATATGGATATCCTATATTGACCTTGCTGATATGCTCACCGGGAAAAGTGCCGAGGAGTTTCGTGTGAATTTTTCTCAGGCGTGTGAAAATGCTTTGAGCATAGGTTGTAATACGCTGTATGTCCACGTCAGACCTTTCGGGGACGCTATATATGATTCGGAACTTTATCCTGCATCACGTTATATAACAGGCGTGGCAGGTGAGCAGAGTGACTTCGATCCGCTTGATATAATGATACAGACTGCACATGATAAGGGGCTTTCTTTTCACGCATGGATAAACCCTCTTAGGTGCGAGAACGAGGAATGTTTCCAGAATTATGACGATAGCTTTCTTCTGAAAAAATGGTATGACGAGGGCGACGGCTGTTTGGAGCAGGTCGAGGGCGACAGCCATTTGTGGCTCGATCCTGCTTATGATGAGGTAAGACAGCTTATAGCAGAAGGTGCAGCGGAGCTTGCAGAAAATTATGATATTGACGGTATACACTTCGACGATTATTTTTATCCCACAACGGCTGAGGACTTTGACGCTCAGTGCTTTGCAGCTCAGACGGAGTTTGACGACCTTTCACAGTGGCGGCTGAACAATATCTCCCTTATGGTGGGGGAGATATACAGTGCGGTAAAAGCTGTGGATAAGGATATTCTGGTGGGAGTTTCGCCTCAGGGAAATATGGAGAATAACTATGAGTATATGTACGCTGATGTGAAAAAGTGGTGTAGCGAGGAGGGGTATATAGATTATATCTGTCCGCAGATATACTTCGGTTATGAAAATTCTGTGAAACCTTATGAGGACACCCTACAGCAATGGGCGAATATCTGCACAACTGATGTTACGCTGGTGGCAGGACTGGGGGCTTATAAGATAGACAGCGAGAGTGAATTTTCGGAAAATATCGGCATTATCGGCAGGCAGATAAATGACGCTGTAGTTAGTTATAACTACGCAGGAGCGGCGGTCTACGGCTATGGAAGTCTGTTCGGTGGCAGTGATAGAGGTGTTCAGGAGCAGGAGTTTATCGAAATTGCTTTTGATAATCTTGATACATCTGTAAAATGATATGCGATATATAAATTATGGTATGTTAAATGTAAACAAATTGTGATATATTATTATAAAATTTATGGAAGTAAACAAAAAACTATTGAAATTTCTTTTTAAATATAGTATAATGTTATATGCTGTAAGGCGATAATAGAAAATGTTTTTGTATTATTTGCCTAAAACAATATTATTTTGCTAATTATTCAGGGAGGGATTTTAGTGTACAAAATCGTAACAAGAAGACAGCTCAACGACGCTGTTGTTCTTATGGAGATCGACGCACCTTACATTGCCGCTAAGGCTGAGGCTGGTCAGTTCATCATCTACAGAGTTGATGAGAAGGGCGAGCGTGTTCCGCTCACTATCGCTGACTATGACAGAGAAAAGGGCACGATCACAATTATTTTCCAGGTAGTAGGTGCATCTACAACTGAGCTTGCAAGACTTAATGAGGGCGACTATATCCATGACGTTGTTGGTCCTCTCGGCGTTGCTACAGAGTATGACGAGGGTATCAAGAGAGTTGCAGTAGTAGGCGGAGGCGTTGGCTGTGCTATCGCTTATCCACAGGCTAAGAAACTCCACAGCATGGGCGTTGAAGTTGATCTTATCGCAGGCTTCAGAAGCAAGGATATCGTTATCCTCGAGGACGAAATGGGCAAGGCTTCTTCACATCTTCATATCTGTACAGACGATGGTTCATACGGCTATCACGGATTTGTTACAAACAAGCTTCAGGAGCTTATTGACGGTGGTGCTAAGTTTGACGAGGTCATCGCTATCGGACCAGTTCCAATGATGAAGTTTGTTTGCAAGGTAACAAAGCCTTATGATATCAAGACTCTCGTTTCACTCAACCCTATCATGATCGACGGCACAGGAATGTGCGGCGGATGTCGTGTAACTGTTGACGGCAAGATCAAGTATGCTTGCGTTGACGGCCCTGACTTTGACGGTCAGAAGGTAGATTTCGACGAGCTTATGAGAAGAAACTCAACTTATAAGGAGCAGGAAAAGGCTCACTTGTGCAGACTTACTGGAGGTGTAAGATAATGGCTAATATGAGTTTGACAAAGACTCCTATCGCAGAGCAGGAGCCAAAGGTAAGAGCTAGAAACTTCAAGGAAGTTACTTTGGGTTACACCCCTGAGCAGGCTATAGAAGAAGCTCAGAGATGTCTTAACTGTAAGCACAAGCCTTGTATGACAGGATGTCCTGTAAGCGTTAGGATCCCTGAGTTTATCGCAAAGGTAGCAGAGGGCAAGTTTGAAGAGGCTTATGCTATCATCAAAACAACAAACGCTCTGCCGGCTGTTTGCGGACGTGTATGTCCACAGGAGCATCAGTGTGAGGGCAAGTGTGTAAGAGGTATCAAGGGCGAGCCTGTTGGTATAGGCAGACTTGAGAGATTCTGTGCAGACTATATGATGGACAAGGCAGTTGCAGTTGAAAAGGCTGAGCCAAACGGTCATAAGGTAGCTGTTGTCGGCGGCGGTCCTTCAAGCCTTACAGTTGCAGGCGACCTTGCTAAGCTTGGTTATGATGTAACTATCTACGAGGCATTCCATACAGCAGGCGGCGTTCTTATGTATGGTATCCCTGAGTTCAGACTTCCAAAGGCTATCGTTCAGCACGAGATAGACAATCTGACAAACATGGGCGTACATATCATGACAAACATGGTTATCGGCAGAGTTCTTTCTATCGACGAGCTTATGGGCATGGGCTATGAGGCTGTATTCGTAGGTTCAGGCGCAGGTCTTCCAAGATTCATGGGTATCGAGGGCGAAGGTCTTGTAGGCGTTTACTCAGCTAACGAGTACCTTACAAGAATCAACCTTATGAAGGCATACAAGGACGATTATGATACCCCTATCATGAAGTCAAAGAACGTAGCTGTAGTAGGCGGCGGTAACGTTGCTATGGACGCTGCTCGTTCTGCAATGAGACTTGGCGCTGAGCACGTTTATATCGTATACAGACGTTCAATGGACGAGCTTCCTGCAAGAAAGGAAGAGGTTCATCACGCTCAGGAAGAGGGCATCGAGTTCCTCGTTCTTAACAACCCTGTTAAGATAGTTGGCGACGAGAACGGTCATGTAAACGGCATGGAGTGCATCAAAATGGAGCTTGGCGAGCCTGACGCAAGCGGCAGAAGACGTCCTATCCCTATCGAGGGTTCAAACTTCATTCTTGACGTTGATACAGCTATCATGTCTATCGGTACATCACCTAACCCACTTATCAGAAGTACAACTCCTGGTCTTGAAACAAACGATCACGGCTGCCTTATCGTTGACGAGAACGAGTCAACAACTAAGGAAGGCGTTTACGCAGGCGGTGACGCTGTTACAGGCGCTGCTACTGTTATCCTCGCTATGGGTGCAGGCAAAAAGGCTGCCGCTGCTATCGACGAGTATATCAAGAACAAGAAATAATTTCTTGTAAATGAAAATTATTTGTTAAAAGGCTTGAAGTTTGTGCAAATATCTGATATACTAATATAGTATTATTAGATTTGGAGGTCTTTTGATGAATTTGTCAGCAATTATTTCAGTTTTGGCAGCTGAGCAGAGTTCACCTGCATCACTTGCCATGACTTTTATCCCACTGGTACTCGTAATCGTGTTCTTCTATTTCTTTATTATCCGTCCGCAGAAAAAGCAGGATAAGAAAGACGCTGAGATGAGAGATAACCTTGAGATAGGTGACGAGGTCGTTACAAACGGCGGAATCGTTGGTATCGTGTTCTCTATCAAGGACGACACTGTTGTTATCGAAACAGGCGGCGACAGAAGTAAGATCCGTGTTAAAAAGTGGGCTATCGCTAAGAATGAAACAATTCATGACGGTGACGCAAAGTAAATATCGCTGTTGAGGGACGGGTAGTTTTATCCGTCCCTTTTTGTGTTCTTATTGTCCGTGGCTTTGAATATAATTTCTTTAGGATATTCAGTGTGGGGGTGCGGATATGAAAAATAACAGGCTTTTTGGGGGCAGAAAGCTTTCTGTGCTGTCATCTACGGCAATTTCTGCCTGCGTGGGGTGCGGTGCGATATTTGTTGCTGTGCTTGCTTTTGCGTATGTTATCACTAAGATAGATGCCACCGATCTTATGCTGTCGGTGATGTCAACAGCGGCACTTGGTATCGGGGCGTATGCAGGGGGATATGTCTGCGGAAAAAGGCAACGTAGAAACGGTCTGCTGTCAGGTGTGCTGTGCGGAGTGTTCATTTTTCTTATTATTGTTATACTCAGCGCACTGTTTTCAAAGGCAGCTGAAAGCTTTTCCGTGCCTGCAAAGCTTGTGCTTACCCTTGTGTGTGCAGGCGTAGGCGGAGTTGTAGGGGTAAATTCTAAAAGCAGTCGTTTTTGATAAGGATAAATATTTATACTGCATTAACCATTCGTTCATAAAACATAGTGGGATATGTGGTATAATTAGTGTAAATCAATTATTGGAGGTAAAATCCTATGAAACATATCAAGACGATCAATAAGGCTAATCTCAAGAAGACTGCTGCTAAGGGTGGCTGCGGCAAGTGTCAGGCATCATGTCAGTCAGCTTGCAAGACCTCCTGCACAGTTGCTAACCAGAAGTGCGAGAGAGAAGCTTAATATTCCGATCTTTCTGAGGCGTGCGAGCGTACACACGCCTTGCTAAAGGGACATTTTTATGTCCCTTTATTTTTGTATAAATTTGTATATGAATATAAATGCGAAAGGTGATTTTTAAATGATACACAAGTTTAAGCTTGGCGGCTTTAATGCACTGCTTGACGTGAACAGTGGCGGAGTACATATTATAGACGATCTGACATATGATTTGTTAGACAATGTTGAGCCGCCTTTTGAGGAGAAATGTCCTGAGGACGTTGTAAGAAAGCTGTCAAAGATGTATGACAGCAAGGATATCGAGGATTGCTATGAGGAGATAGTTTCTCTTTATAATGACAAGATATTGTTCAGCGAGGACGATTACGAGAAGTATGCCCTGTCTGCTGTGGCTTCGCCTATCAAGGCAATGTGTCTGCATATCGCTCACGACTGTAACCTGAGATGTAAATACTGCTTTGCGTCAACAGGTGATTTCGGTCAGGGCAGAATGCTCATGGACTATGAAACAGGCAAGCGTGCTATAGATTTTCTTATAGAGCGTTCAGGAGACAGAAAATTTCTTGAGGTGGACTTCTTCGGCGGTGAGCCGTCACTGAATTTCGGTACGGTAGAAAAGCTTGTTGAGTATGCACGTTCACAGGAGGAGCCTCACAATAAAAAGTTCAGATTTACTGTTACCACAAACGGTGTACACCTCACTGACGAGATGATAGACTTCATCAACAAGGAAATGTACAACGTTGTTCTGTCTATCGACGGAAGAAAAGAAGTCAATGACAGAATGAGAGTGCGTGTTGACGGTTCAGGAAGCTATGACAGGATTATCCCTAACTTCAAGAAGCTTGTTGAGAAGCGTCCTAAGAACAAGGATTGGTATGTAAGAGGCACTTACACAAAGTATAATCTTGACTTCTCAAATGATGTAATGCACCTTTATGATCTGGGATTCGATCAGATATCTGTTGAGCCTGTTATGGCAGACCCTAGCGAGCCTTATGCTATAACTGAGGCTGACCTGCCGAGGATTTTCAAGGAGTATGAGATACTTTCCGAGAAGATACAGAAGATAAGGGACGAGGGCAAGTTCATAAACTTCTTCCATTTTATGATAGACCTCGATCAGGGCCCTTGTGCGATAAAGAGACTTAGGGGCTGTGGAAGCGGAAACGAGTATGTTTCTGTTACTCCTGACGGCGATATTTACCCATGTCATCAGTTCGTTGGTATCACCGAGTTCAAAATGGGCAATCTTTACGAGGGCACATTCAACGAGGAAATGAAAGATATGTTTGCTCACGCACACGTTTACAATAAGCCTGAGTGCAAAAAGTGCTGGGCAAAGTTCTATTGCAGTGGCGGTTGCAATGCAAACAACTACATTTACGCAGGTGATATCCACAATGCGCATAAGCTGTCATGTCAGATACAGAAGAAGCGTCTTGAATGTGCTATCATGATGAAGGCTGTTAAAATGCTCGACAGCGCAGAATGAATATAAATATTTTGTAAATTTCACGCATGGTAACTTTTATGTACATATATAAACTTAATATGTACAAAAACGTTTGAAGTTTAACAAAAAAATTTATTGAATAATCGGTTTAAAAAGCACGGAATAACAAATGACGTTATTCCGTGCTTTCTGTTGTTATTACATAGTATGATCATGTCGAAAAATAGCAAAATGTGTCTGTCATATTAATAAGTATTAAGATAAATATAATGTATACTAAGCTGGTAGCTTATTGACAAAGTGGGTCGAATTTAGTATAAGATTGACATAAACAAAAGGTGCTTGGCGGTCATGTTACCGCAAATCGGCTATAACGAGCGCCCTCTGTATCGGACAGGATAAACCGACAAATTATTATGAAAAGGACGAAGAGATATGAAAACTAATGAAAAGAAGAATACTTCTGCTAAGAAGAAACTTATACCTGCAGTTGCAATGCTCACAACTTCCGCTGTAATGCTTTCTACTGCTACTTACGCTTGGTTTACGCTTAGCAAGACTGCTGAAGTTACAGGACTTAACCTTGCCGCTACAGCAGGTGGCTCACTTGAAATTTCACTCGGACAGGTTGATAATGGTGTTTTGAGTTCATCTGATTTGACTCCTACAGCTGACAACATTTCTTGGGTAAGCACAGTTGATATTGGTCAGTATTATGAAAAAGTTGGAAAATTGAAGCCAGCTTCAAAAGTTGACGGTAATAGCTTGTTCTACGCTGAGGATAGTGGTATATACGCTGGTGGTAGAGCTGTTATGGCTGATACTAAGGTTAAAGCCGCAACTGATGAAGCAACTTTGACAGCGAGAACTACAACCGCAAATACAGCTCTTGCAACAGATGAAGCTTCTGGTGCTGACGGATATTATGTTGACGTTCCAATGTGGATAAGGTCAACAAAACAGACTAAACAGGACGTTCAGTGTCGTGTTACAATTAAGAATAAGGATAGTGAGAATAATACTGAAAATGATTTGCAAAAAGCAGTTAGAGTTGCTGTTTTGCCGTTGAAAACTGCAACTGAGGCAAATGATAGTACAACAGTTACAAATACTTTATCTGTTACAAAAGCTAGTGCAGTTGCTGGCTATGCAGATACAAAGTACACTCTTCTTGGCGATAAAGCGAGTGTATTTGGTCTTAATTGGGACAACTACACGGATAATAAGGGTATAAAGACAACAGAGGGTGCTAATTATGGTGCTAAACTTGATACCATTACTTTTACCAAGGGTACAGCACAAAAAGCCGTTCCAACTAGCAGAGATAGCTTGGACAATCTTACTACTGTATTTGAACTTGCTGGTGCAGGAAACAACGAGTATTCAGTTGAGGGCTTTGTTGTAAGAGTATGGATTGAGGGCGAAAGCAAATTCTGTAATGATGCAACTGCAAATCAGGATTGGACAATTCAGCTCGATTTCCAGGCAAAGGATAACGCAGGCAACTAATCAATAAACAATAAAACAAAAAAGACGCCGAAGAAATTCGGCGTTTTTTGGTAAATGGGCATAAAAAATAATTTCCCATATTTGGGGAAATATCCCGATTTTTCTTTACTTTTTGTCGAAAATATGCTATAATAATACATTGGAACAGGAAAGGAAGTGACTTGCTTTGAGCGGTAATTCAACAGTTGACGGCGTTCGTGCCGTTGAGCTTTTCTATAGACCTATAAAAAATACCGACAGCGGCAGGGTCACTTTTTTGCAGTCGCAAACAAGGCTCAATTCCCCTGTTATGGGAACGCTCATGCCTGCGGATTATCTCCCTGTGGCTCAGCTTTCCGACCGATGTGTTAGCATATTCAAGCTTGCTTTAGTTCAGCTTTTGCAGGCTTTGGGCAAGTTCCACGAAAGGGAAGTTGACGTTGATTGGGCAAGCGTGTTCATGCCTGCAAGATTTTTAAGGCAGACGGAAGCTCCGAGAGTTGTGGCAGATTATTGCGATAAGTTTGGCGTGAAGTATGAGCGTGTCTGCTTCGAGTTGTCGCCTGATGTGCTTGATGAAACTGACAGCACAGCGGCAGATAACGTGGCTCTTATGAGAAGACAGGGCTTTCATTTTCTGCTTACAGGCTTCGGCACTGAGGGCTTTAAAATGCTTAAGACCGCTGAGTTCAAGGTAGATAATATCATGCTTGACGGCTCAGTGGCTCAGGTTCTTGGTAAGAGCGACAGGTATGATACCTGCGTGAACTCTCTGCTGAATTTCGTTTTTGACCTTAATGCTGAGGTCATAGCTGACGGAATTACTGATGATAAGCAGGTGAAACAGCTCAGCGGTATGCAGTGCCTTTACTATTCGGGAGAAAATGCAGGAAAATATATTGCGGAAAGATACGTTCGCAATAGAAATGAGTAATAAACGGGTGATACGGTTTTGGACGGTAAAAATACAGATAAAAATACAAGAGTAGTCGATACCCTTGCACTTCGCAGGACCGCCAAGGAAGCTAAACGCTATGTGGTATTGATGAGATTGCTTAAAATACTTGCCATTATACTTATCGCTATCGTGGCGGCGGCTTATGCGGTGTCTTATTTTTACGACAAGTATGGTAGCTTTACAGTTAAGATAAGTAAGTATGATATGATAGATCAGGGTCTTACTCTTTCGGAAACTCCTGACTATACCACGAGCAATTCAAGGCTCAATGCGGATATCCTCTATGATATGACAAATATCAGTGGTGAAGATCTCCCTGATAATATCGACAAGATAAACGGCAGCCATAACGGCGAGGGGTATATAGCTTATACTTTCTATCTCATAAATTCCGGTAAAGACACACTTAGCTATGACAGCGAAATGACTATCGAGAATGTCACGAACGGTGTTGATGAAGCTATCAGAGTGGAGCTTTTCGTGAATGGCGAGAAAACCGTTTATGGTAAAACAAAGTCTGACGGCAGCGGTAAGGAAAGCGATTGCGACAAGGAGTTCGCCTCCTCTACTGAGGTCATGAAGGACCGACGTGAAAAGCTTGGTCCTGGTGAGAAAGACAAGTATACAGTAGTTATATGGCTTGAGGGAAATGACCCTGATTGTGTTGACAAAATAATCGGTGGCACAATGAAGCTTGGTATGAATTTCAAGATCGTTGAAACAACTTAAAAAATTAGAAGGGAGGAAGCCTCGGGGTTCCGAGGTTTTGAATTATGAAAAAAGCTTTGAAGATCGTTTTTAATGTTATCGCATGGGTGGTGCTTATCTTTGCACTGCTTATAACAATTCTCGTGTTCTCGTCTGATAAGAATAATGGTACGGCAAGTCTGCTGGGATATATCCCACTCACAGTTGAATCTGACTCAATGAAGCCAACTTTCAAAAAAGGCGACCTTATTATCTCAAAGGAAATAGACGATATCAATTCTCTGAAAAAGGGCGACGTTATCACTTTCTGGACTCTTATAGAGGGCAAAAAGGTGAAGAATACCCACCGTATCGCAGAGGTGCTCAACGATAACGGCTCTGTAGGCTTTATCACACGAGGCGACGCTAATAACGCAGATGATACATACACTGTTTATGCAGGCGATATAATCGGTCAGTGGGAAGGTGCAAAAATAGGCGGTTTCGGCAAGGTAATGGATTTTCTCAGAACAAAAACGGGATTTTTCATTTGCATACTTTTGCCGATAGCACTGTTTTTCCTCTTTGAGCTTTATAAGCTTATTGCAACCATAATCGAGATAAAGCGTCCTGCTATCACAGAGAGCGATGAGGAAGAAATAAAAAGACGTGCAGTTGAGGAATACCTTGCACAGCAGAAGGAAAAGGAAGAGGAAAATGCACAGCAGGAGAAAAATGACAAATAACTGCTGCTTGGGTGATACATTATGAATGGATTTCTGAAATGGTTTTTTGTTTTCATGTCGTCAATGCTTGCAGGCTTTGGGCAGATCTTCAAGGGTCTATGGAACGGCATAAAACAGATCTTCAATATAAAAAACTACATAAGGATATTCAAGACCTACTCGGCAGACTTTGGTGCGCTGGGCTGGATACTTTCTGTGCTTGCAATTATCGTTGTTGTGGCTATCTTTGTGCTTATTATTTTTATGATAGTGCTTGCTGTGAGAAAGTACATAAGATTCAGACACTCTATCGTCAGCAACGAGGATCTTATCGAAGAGATATCTGACCTGCAGCGTCAGGTGGTCAAAATGACCAAGGAAAAAGATGAGATCATGGCAATGAAGGTGGCACAGCTCGGCGTATATGATAACACCGCTCTTGCAGAGGGTGAAACAAAGCTTGCAGAGGGCGAGCAGATGCCTGCACAGGGCGAAGTTCAAACCACTGTTGACGGCGTTGTTCAGACTGCCGACTGCCGTTTTTCAAAGCTTATCGAGGTGGACAATTTTTACAAGACCTACGAGCCGCCTGCTTACAATAATGACATCACCCTTAGCGGTATCTGCGAAGCATACAGAAACTTTGCCTGCTCAAGAATGCACCTTTATTATGACATAAAAACTATCCGACTTTTTATTGCAGGCATGGCTTCAACAAAGCTCATTATCCTGCAAGGTATCTCTGGTACTGGTAAAACATCATTGCCATATTCATTCGGTAAGTTCTTGCAGAAAGATACCACTATTGCTTCTGTTCAGCCGTCATGGCGTGACAGAACTGAGCTTTTCGGCTACTTCAACGAGTTCACGAAGAACTTTAATGAAACAGAAGTCCTCAAAAGAATTTATTCTTCTGAATACAATGACGATATAAACTTCATACTCCTCGACGAGATGAACATTGCGAGAGTAGAATATTACTTTGCAGAAATGCTTTCAATTCTTGAAATGCCTGATCCTGCCGAGTGGGAGCTTGACCTTGTTCCTAATGTGTGGAGTACCGACCCTGTTCGCCTTGACAAGGGCAAACTGCGTATTCCGCAGAATATTTGGTATATCGGTACTGCCAACAACGACGATTCCACGTTCACTATCTCAGATAAGGTATACGATCGTGCACAGCCTATCAATCTTGACGCAAAGGGAGTTGCCTTTGACGCACCTGACACGCCGCCTATGAATTTAAGCTTTGAACATCTTGATACACTTTTCAAGGAAGCTTTTCAAATGTATCCTGTTTCACAGGACAGTCTGAAAAAGATCCAGCAGCTTGACCTGTGGGTGATCGAAAAGCTGAGAGTGGCTTTCGGTAACCGTATACTTAAACAGATGAACTTGTTTGTTCCTGTATATGTTGCCTGCGGTGGCGAGGAGCTTGACGGCATTGACTATGTGCTTGCCACAAAGATATTCAGAAAATTTGAATCCCTGAACCTTGCGATGCTCAGGGACGAGCTGAAAGAACTTTGCACCTATATGCAGAAGCTTTTTGGCAGAAACACTATGAAAGAATCTATAGCATATCTTGAAAGATTGCAAAAACTGTACTAAAATTTGTACTCATAAACTTTGAGAGGAGGGACGGGCATGAGCGAATACAACGAACAGCGTGCAGCTTTTGACAAAGCTGTAAAGACGTTTGACGGCAATAACAGCTTTGCGGCAGCCCGTGCCTTGCTTCTTTCGGGCGAAAAAACTGTATCTTTTAATCGTAAGATAATCGAGAAGAATATAGATTCGTCCTGGCTCACAGAGATAGAAAAAGCTCTGCCACATCTTGATACGGTAATAAGAAATCCCAGAAACACCATTAAAGAAGTGGAAGAGATCGTGCCTATCGCTATGTCAAGGAAGATAACGGTAGAGTCCATAAAACATCTGGGACAGCACACCGATCTTATTCAGGATATCGACAAAAAGACAGGAAAGATAACTCCGTCAAAGATACTCAACATTCATAAGGAAGAAACTCTCGATACATATGAAAATAGATTTGTAAATACCCTTATTGACAGGCTATACATTTTTATAAATATAAGATACAATAAGCTTGTCCAGACCGCAGAGGCGCAGGAGGCTTATTCTTTTAATTACGATACCGTGGCTGACAGCGGCGACGGCAGAAAAGTCAACATAAGTTTTAAGATAGAAACTGTTGACAGTCTTGTCGGCGGCAGCAAGGATACTGACGTTTGGGCAAGGCTTGAAAGGGTCAAAAAGGCTATCGAGGGCTATAAAGGTTCAGTGCTTTGTACCACTCTTGGCAACGCTTTTATCAGACCGCCTGTTATGAGAACAAACGCTATCACTAAAAATGTGGACCTTATGGCGTGTCTTACCCTTTGGCAGTTTATCGAAAGCTACGATAAGGCAGGCTACGAGGTCAACGTTTCTGATACTGCACAAAGACCTGATGATTCTTATATCGAGGATATATATGGTCTGACCGCAATGAACTATATGCTTTTCCGCTCCTATACCCATGGGGCAGACAAGTCGGAGGAGCTTAAAACCATAAAGAGCAAGACCCTTGCACCAAAGGTTGTCAGGCGTTTTGATAAGCAGACGTCTGATAAATATGATGTCATAGTTGGCGAGGGTGAACAAAGTAGTGCAAGTAAGACAGATATGGGTATGTCTGCCGAAGAGGCAGGAAACCTTACGGCAGAGCTTGACCGTATAGTTGAGATAGAAAAGCAGTTTCTCAAAGACGAGGAAGACCGTAAGAGGGCTGAGGAGCTTGCGGCTGCAGAAGCTGAAAGAAAGCGTGCCGAGCAGGAGAAACTTGAGCGTCAGCGGCGTGAGGAAGAAGAGCGCATAAGGCTGGAGCATGAGGAAGCTGAACGCAGAAGATTGGAGCTTATCCAAAAACAGCAGGCGGAGCAGGCTGCAAGAGAAAAGGCGGAGCGTGAGGAACGTGAACGCCGTGAGAAAGAGGAAGAGATCAAGCAGATCGCAAGACGCAAAAGGCAAATGGAAGAGCGTCAGCGACGTGAAGAGGAGCAGCGTGTCCGTGAGGAAAGAGCCAGGATCCGAGAGGAGAAAAAGCTCGTCCGCAGCAGCCTTGGATCTGCTATGGATCAGCAGATCAGCACGAATGAAGAAGCAGTGTCTTCAAGCTTTGTGTCAGAGTATGAGTCCCCTGAGATCGCTGCAAAAAAGGCGAAAGAAGCACAACAACAGCGTGAGCAGGAACGTCGTGAGCGTGAACGTGCTGAGCGTCTTAAAGCTGAACGTGAAAGCTTTGAAAATAAAAATATCAATGAGATATTTAAAGAATATTCCAAAAATCCATATTACATGGCAAAACGTGGCATAACATATGTTCTAGCTCACGCATTTGGGATCATACCTGTTGTGACGGATAATCCGGACTATATCAGGATGCTCAAAGTCAAGAAGGAAAAAGAACTGGCTGAGGCAGAGAGAAAACGTGCAGAGCGTGAAATCGAGATCATTTATGAAAAATATGCTCCGTATCTGAAATATGATGTAAAGAGGCGTATCAAAAACAGGCAGTTTAAAAAGAGAAAACGTCTTGAGCGAAAGAACAGACCGCCAAGACCATATATTCCGCCACAGCGCACTGCTGAGGAGCAGAAAGCTATCGACACTGAAATGAAACGTCTTTACAAGGAGTATCACGTTTCGGCTGTGGGCAGACTGGTAAGACATTTGAAAGAAAAGTACAGAAAGAAACCTTAGTGCAGGAGGGAGCGTCGGTATCATCGGCAAGGCGTTGAGGATAGTAAAAATAGCTTTGACAATACTTGGCTCTGCTGTGTTTGCAGCACTGCTGAGTGTGACGGTGTACATAATGGTCTGCGGCTGTATCGGCAAAACAGCAAGCATTTTTGGTTACAGCGTACTGAAAGTCGTGAGCGGAAGTATGGAGCCGTCTATACATGAGGGCGACTATATTTACATCAAAAGGACAGATACTGACAGCTTAAAGGCAGGGGATATCATTTCGTTCTACTCTCAAGATGATAGTATTAAAGGCGAGATAAATACTCACAGGATATCTGAGGTTTTGAGCGACGGCACTTTTGTTACTAAAGGCGATGCTAACAAAATAGAGGACAGCGTGACGGTGCAAAAAGATAGCATTATTGGAAAATACTATGGAAAGCTCAGATTTTTCAAGTGGCTTGGGTCATTTGCATCAACAAAGAAGCTCCTCATACTGTTTGTGATAATCCCAACCGTTTTCATGGCGGTGTATGAGGTAAAAACTATCGCTGAGATAAAAATATATTCAAACCGTGATGAAGCCTTGAAAGCGGCTGAGGAAGAAAAAGAAAAGCTTATGCGTGAGGCTGTTGAAAAGGAAGTTCAGCGGCTGAAAATGCAGGAAAACGAGAAAAAGGAGGCGAACAGCTTTGAATCAGGAAAAGATAATGAAGGCTAAAATGATAACGGCTATCGTTATTTGTGTTGCGGCACTTGCAGGGCTGTTCGTTTTTATCGGGCTTTATATGGACAAGTCCGAGGAAGTCAGAAAGACTTACATCGCTAAGTATATGGAAAATCTGTCTGCCGCCTCTGAGGAGATAGACACTTATCTTGAAAGCGGCAAGGATCTTCCAACAAGATATAACATGATAATTTCGGACATGGGTGCGGCAAGGTCGCTGGTGTTTCTTATCGACGATTACACGGAGGAGCAGAAGGCTATAAACGAGCTTCATTACTGTTTTGTGAAGTATCCCGAACAAATGCAGGGCAAGCTTGAGGACGTAAAAAAAGCACTTGACCATATCACCGAAAATCTTGACAAAGGCTATAGGGAAGTCAACGAGATAGTTGATTCGGTTGATAAAATGGGAAATTAATGCAAGGAGGACAATAACGTGAGCAGTAAAGGGCAGCTTAAAAGAGAAATAAAGAAATGCAGACTTACTATCGAGGAGATAGAGCGTAAGAGATCACGTTCACAATCGGCACTGGTTCAGGCGATTCTTTTGCAGGAAGAGCCTAACGAAATGGACGTTGAGTGGTTCAACAAATACACAGGCGAGATAACCGCTTGCAGAAACCACATGATAGAATTGCAGAAAGAGCTTGACTCGATGAAATAATGGAGGTCGCCAAAGTGGCTGAGCATAAAGTGATAGAGAAAGCAGACAGCGAGGAAGAAAAGAAGAAACGCAAACTGCTTATTATAAAAATAATACCAGTTGCAGTGCTGGCATTTATACTTATTGCGGTCAGTCTGGCTTGGTTTACCATTGATAAAGCCCTTGATCTTGATTCATTTGGAATGAAAAGCGTAGATTCGCCATTTGAACTGAAAACAGTAGGAAGTGCCAATGTGCTTAAAGCTGAGATACTTGACAGCAATGATTACTCTAAGGTGTCTGATGGGAGCAACATCACTTCTGACGAGAACAACAAGATCTACTGGCTTCTTAATGAAGAAAGCGGTATGACGAATGGTATTAATCCTGGTAGTCATGGAAAGCTTACTTTTTATGTTGTCCCGAACCAGTCGGGGGAAATGGAGATACAGTTTAAGTTGAGTATCACGGGATATGCAGAGAATAAAAACGGCGACAGCGTTTCATACGAAAAGGTAACTGATGAAAATGTTACAAACTTTTTGAATGGACACATCATGTTTTTTGAGAAATATGATGAAAGCACTCACACATATTCCGATTTTCTTAGTGATGAAACATTCACAAGGACGTTTAAAGATTGTAAAGTAGACGTTCCGCAGGAAGTGAACGTATATTGGGTGTGGCCGAACACTCTTGGTCAGATACTAATGAAAAGCACAGATGAAAATCTGACAGAGAAAAATGTGCTGTTTGATGATGATAGTAAAGAGCGTTTGAATTTTGCAAAATATATAAATGGTAATATAAATTTGTTCTTGTCAGGTGATGCTGATAAAGAACAAAATAAAACAGTTATTGAGAAAATACTTAAAGGTGAAAAATACAGCACAGCTCAGTTATCATCACTAAGCTCCATGTATAATGACGCTGACGAAAAGATAGGTACAAAGGTGCAATATATCCTTGTTGAACTAAACGTATAGATAAGAATATTGACTTTGCACGGAGGCAGTTGAAAGTGAAAGCTAATAGAAATCAGAAAATCAATAGAATATGCCACAAGCTTTACAGCAAGTATCGCAAGAATGTTATTTCTTTAGTTACCGCTGCCGTGTTGCTTGTCACGAGTATGCCTCTTGCAGACATTTCAGGTGTTGTGTCTAAAATGGTATCAACTGTCACCAATGCGATCTCAGCTATGGCGGAAGATACATATACTGACATTTCTAATGATATCAAAAGCGGCGTTTATACTATACAGAATGCAGAAGATTTTAAAAAGCTTCTTAATGCAGATCCTTCTGTTTATCAGAATATCACTGTATTGTTTTCAAACAACCAATCTCAGTTTAAGGCTTCTGATTTTACAGGAATAGAAAAAGGACTTGGCAATGAAGAATATCCTTTCAAGGGAACAGTCAAAGCAAATGAGGGTTCAGCTATTAATCTTCCTATTAATTTTGCTCTGTTTGAATATCTTAGTGACAGTGCAAATTTAGATACTATTATTTTTGCTAGACCGGAAGAAAAAAATTCAGCTTTGCTTGCTGAGAATGTTATACACGGTGATGTGGCTTCAGCTAATAAGTGGAAAATAAAAGCTGATCCTGTAGATGATTCAGGTGCTACAAATTATAAATCCTTCACGTCTGTTATAGGCAATATGAAAAATGGAGCAAAGGTCGATCTGGATATCACTCTAAGTAATGGTGTCAAGGTGGAAGTATCAGGTGGGGATAATGCAGGTCTTGCCTGCGGCACTATGGACGAAAACACAAGTCTTGCCGTAAGCTTGTCAAGTAATTTGCTTGACGTTTCTGGCAAATCGAACGCAGGTGTATTTGTCGGGAAAATGAGTGCTGGTGCAACACTGAACATCGACAAGTGCAACACCTTGACGGATGTAAATATATCAGCGAACAACGCAGGCGGACTTGTGGGCAGTGCAGAGAATGCAGAAATAAATGTTGGCGAAGGTGTCACCATTACCATGACCGGAAGCGTTACAGGCTCTGTAACTGCGGGCGGTCTTTTCGGCTCTTATATATATAGTAAAGCCAACGAAAAGACATTTGATATTTCAAAATTCAGTGGCATGAAAATGGCACTTGCTTGTTCATCAGGAGATACCGCTGACAGTGCGGCTGTTGGTTCTGTTTTCGGAGTGCTGACAAACAGCACAGATAGTGTAAAAATTAGTATCACGGGCAACGCTAATGATATTATTACTTCAAACTTCAAGGGTACTGTCAGGGCAGGCTTTTATGGCGGTATTGTCGGAAGATATTCTGCCAATGCTCTTAGCTCTGAACTTGAAATCAGTGATGTTACTGTAGATGTGATCGGTTCATGCAATTCTACTGATTTTGGCGGGCTTATTGGTAAGATAGGTGATAACAGCAAGGCTTATGTAAGCGTCAGGAATACCACTATAAGTATCAAAAATTCCACATCATCACAAAATAATTATGGCGGACTTGTGGGCTATGCAGATCAGGCTTTTATTGATGTTGGAGGCAATGTCACAGTTACGGCAAATAATGTTTCTGCAAACCAGAGCGTAGGTGGCATTGTTGGCAAATTTAATAAAAATGGCGTTGTAAGGCTTGGCGGTGAAACAAACCTTTCAGAATTTTATCCTAAAGACCCTAACAAAAACGGATGTCAGATAGTAGGAAATAGAGGCAATGCTTTGATATATAGCTTAAGCGGTTGGTCATTTACAAGGACATCTTCAAAAGTCATAGACGATATGGATTGGGGCGGAGTGCTTCGGCTTAACAATTCCGATCTGCTTGAGAGTGCTGACGGTGTTCTGTCTTTTGATGGATCAGGGCATACTGTTACAATAAATGGATTTCCTAATAATAATATAACCATAAGCAATAGAGCAGATTTTGCCCGTGCGGCTTTGATAATGCAGCATGATAGCAATGATTTTGTTAAGTACAGCGAAAATTCTGTAGGTAAAACAACAATACTTAAGGCGAATTTTACTCTTAGTGCAGATGTTGATATAAGCGACACAGGTCTAACAGGCTTTATGCGTGATAATGGTGAGGATACTTTCACAGGCACGCTTACTGGCAATAGTCATAAACTTACCATGACAGTGGGAACAGAAAATGATAAGATAGTTTTCCATACTCATAATGGACTTTTTGCAAAGACAAGCGGTGCAAAAATAAGCAATATAAAGCTTGTTTCAATTTTCAATATTGTTGGCGATAATGCTTCGGACGGTGACGCTTGTTATATTGGTTCTGTATCTGCATACAACAGCGGAGCTTTGACTATCTCCAATGTGACCGCCAATGTGACCGCAGCCCCAAGTGGTGATTTTACAAACTTTGTTGGCGGTCTTGTTGGATATGTTGCTGACGCCACAAGCGAAGTTTCATTCACTAATTCTGCTGTAACAGCAAATCTTACATACGATAATAGCACAACAAAGGTAGATTGTACTTGTCTTGGCGGAGTTATCGGAATGGTAGGAGCTGTTAAATCAAAGCCTGCAACCGGTATTAAATTTGATAATGTCACTGTTGGCGGAAATATAACTGACAAACACACAGGAAGTAACTCTAGAGTTGGTGGACTCATTGCTGAAATACGAGCAAACGATGTTATTCCTAATTATTACAAATCAACTGGCGAAGCTGTTTTTACTAATCTAGTGTTAATAAAAGACGTGACTATTAGTGCTCTGACTATTAAGGATAATGATAGCAAAGGTTGCAAAACAGGTGGAGGTTTTCTTGGCCATGATTGGTATAGAGTTGAAGTTACGCTTGAAAAATTGAATGTAACTAAATCGACTATTAATACAAACTGTGAAGAACTTGGTGGTCTTGTATATTCCACAACAGGTTACTGGAGTATTAAAGAAATTGTTTTTGATAGTATTGCGATCAATGCTCAAAAATGTAAGATTCTAGGATTACTTGCTTCGGTTCTTTTCGGAAAAAGTGATGACTATTACGGGTTTGATTATAGCACTGGATATAATAATAATAACAATGACAAATACAATGGTACTAGTGATGCAACGTATTTTGAGCTTGTCGAGCAAAATGGTTACAAAATATTAAATCCCACAATAAAAATAGCAGATAACTATAAACGATTTGATGAAATAGCTGGCCGTAGTATTTTGATTGAAACAAATCCTCTTTCAAATAAGCAGGCTATAGTTTCAATTCCTGCAGTTACAGAGGACGGAAAATGTTTACTTTATATGGACGGCAAACACTGCAACACCTATCAAAATCAAACCAAAAATAATGGTAAGTCATGGAAAAATAATTCTTGTGTAAGATATTATTATAACCTTGATAAGTATAAGAATGGTAGTGGTACGACAGGTGGAGCTAAGGCTGTTGAGTGGAGCGCAAAGCTTTTTGCGGCAAATAATATAAAAAATTATATTAATAGCACAAATATAGATTTTCCAACAGATGCAGAAATAGATTTGACAGGATATTCATTTTATCCAGTTGATACAAATGGTTGTAATATAAAATCAAATTCAACCATTACTTTTTATAATAAGGAATTTAATGAGTCTGAAAACGTATCAAGCAGTAATAGTGACAATTATGCCCGTACAACAGAAGGCATGGATGGAACAAACTTAAATAATGTACATAATCAGCATTACATGATGCAGTGCGGACTTTTCAGAAATGAAAATGGAGCTGTTACCATAAGCGGTAAAATGACCTTTAAGGGAAATATCGGTAAGGTGAATGGTGGTTCAGGTGCATTGGTTTGCGGCTCGGTTGCTGACGACACCAATACTACAAAAAAATCTGTCAAAATTACCGGCAGTATCGTTCTTGACGATCTGTATGTGAATGATACTTCTTTAAGTTTAAATGGTGAAAATTCTTATGCCCCTTTGCTTATAAATAAGATAGGCAACATGACAGAGATCACTATACAGAATGTGTCACAGAAAAAACACAGTAGGACTACTGCTAAATATGATAAAGGCGGTCAGGATTATGCTGCAACAAGCCTTATAGGCAATGTAGGAAGCGAAAAGGGTCAAAATATATCTCTGACTTTCTCAAATATCAAGCTTGACGCAAGTGATGTAAATTCAATTTTCAAAAATGCTACTTTGCTTGAAAGCTTTCAGCATTCTGACGGTGCAGGCTCTTCTGCAATATACAACTATAAATGGGACGACGATTGGGGTACAGACTCAGCTGGCAATATTAAGCATAATGTAACCTACGGAAAAGAAGTGTCTGACACCATAAAGAATCGTGTAGATAATGTGAGCAGGCAGAATAAGTATCATGGCGATTGGAGTAAAGATGACAGGTATACTTCCCCTGTCAAAAATAACGCAACAGAGGAATATAGCTTTACAAGTTACAAGCCATATGTTGCTATATCGTATAATACCACCCAAAACTATGATGAGATAGACGTAAACCTTGAGCGACCATATCTTGACGAGGGTTGCGGAACATACTCTGATCCATATATCCTTGACGCTTCTACACTTGCAGAGGTCGCACGAGTTATCAGTACAGCCGCACCTACAAATGGCTGGGAAGTAAACTATAATGCAAATGTTTCTGCCGATAAATCGACTATTAATGCTAATAGTGCTTTTTGTAAAGGCACTAATCATAAAACTTATACTTATGATGGAACAGGCAATTTCGTAAGCGGAAAGGAAAAAGTTTCAAAAGATAACATGATCAAATATCTTTGCGAGGCTTATTACAAGATAAATGATGATATAGTTCTCGGCAGTTCTTTTGCAGGTCTTGGCGGAACATCAAACAGTTACGTTTTCAGGGGCGTTATAGTTGGACAGCAGAGATCCGACGGAACATATCCAACTATCACCAATAATTCTGCAAGCCCGCTCATCAGGTTCAGCAGCGGAAGTGTTGTAAAAGATATCAATATAGAATATACCAAAGAAGTAACGCTTTCAAAAAACAATAATAATAAATTAAACTATAGTACCAAAAAGACGGAGTATTATGGCGGTGTTATGGGCGTTGTGTTCGGTGGAGATAATATCATTGATAATGTCAAGGTAACAAATCCTAATATAACATTTGCAAATAACGATAACAGCAAACAACATCTCATTACTGCAGGCGGATATGTTGGGCCATAGTTTACGGCGGCGTTATTTTCAGAAATATGGACATCGTTGCCAAAGATAGTGCGCTTACAACCAACAATACTGAGGCAGTGGGTGAAAACGTATATACCAATCTTTTTATCAATCCATATATAGGCAGAGTTGTAAACGGCTTTGCTATCGAAGAGGGAACAACGTTTGGTAAGTCAACTAACCTTAACAATGGCAGGAAAAATTATCTCATCACGCAGTTTAAGAGTGAGCTAAGTGATGGTGAGAAATTAAATGTTATTGCCGGCTCGACCAATACTATTGAAGTACCTAATGCACAAGCGTTGTTTATGCTGTCTATCATATCACAGTCCGGTATGGGATATACAGACCGTAATAAAAATACTTGCGGCTATGGTCATTATACTTTTACTCGAAATGCAGACTATTCAAAAGTTGGCACAGCTACATTGACTTCTGATGATAAAGATTACAAAACTGCGATCTCAGATTATCAAAGACTTGAAAAGGCTACAAGCAGGGAATATGAAAAGAAAAATTCTGTAATGCTAAAAAAATATACAAAGCCAAGTGAAAAAGGTCTTTATGAAGCAAAGTGGGCACACGAATTAAATAAGAACTTTACTGTTAAACTCACAGGAAATAAAACCTATGACCTCACCGGAACCGGTTTTCGTGGTATAAATCAGTTGTTTGATGCAACAAATAGTAACTTGGGCGACATTAAATGTGATTATACTTTGTCTTTGACAGCTATCGAGGGAAATAATCAGACTATAAAGCTCGATACAGATATAAAAGCCTATGCTGTGAAAATAACAGACAACAAGAGCGGTAGCACTATTGAAATCCAAGATATGGATAACTATAAATATCGTACCGCATTTGCCTCCGTAAAA
Source organism: Ruminococcus sp. AM43-6 (assembly GCF_003461785.1). Taxonomy (NCBI): domain Bacteria; kingdom Bacillati; phylum Bacillota; class Clostridia; order Eubacteriales; family Oscillospiraceae; genus Ruminococcus; species Ruminococcus sp. AM43-6. Next base: position 47,514 of record NZ_QTXU01000004.1, on the reverse strand, counting down.
GGAGTTGGGTTGATAAACTGTTCAACGTATGCTTTAACTGTAAATAACCTTAAGCTTTCCGGCAAGATCAGCGTTAAGACGTATAACTACGATGGACAATCGTATGTTAATGAAGACCTTTCTACAGGTGGTATTGTTGGCGGAGTACAGAGTTCTTGCACGTTTAGCGGAATAACATTGACCGATCTTGAAATATATGGCGCATATACTGTGGGAGGACTTATAGGAAAGTCAACAAATGATATCAATATAAGTAACGTTAAGTCTGAAAACAGTGGCGTTTATGTGTATGGCGGATTTGAAACAGGCGGTCTTGTGGGAAATTCTCAGAAAGGCAGCGAATTCGCTGTTAAGGATTCTAAGATAAAAATTAATAAAGTTGAATTTGCTAATCTTGATAAAGGCACAAAAACTTGGTTTGGCGTAGGTGGAATCGCAGGCACTGCAAATATCAAAACGACAATAAGCAATGTTCAGCTTACAGCCTATAATGAAGATAGCTTTATCGGTTCAAAAAAAGACAATAAACCCCTTGCAACCCAGACAATGAACGAGGGCGGTCTTATAGGACTGTCTAACGGAGCATGCACAATAACAAATACAAGCGTCAGCGTCGATGTTTATGGTAGTAATGCTGGTGGATTCGTTGGAATAAACAAAAACCAGTTGTCTATCAATGACTGTTACTATGGAGGAACATCTGAAACATCAGCTTGCGGTGTTTATGGCTATACAAGTTCAGGCGGAATGGTCGGCACACAGAATGCGGCTGTGACCATATCAAAGTCTGCTGTAAAAAATGCAACCATAGGTATACCAACCGCTAAAACTGGTGATGCAGGTATCGGAGGTTATGTTGGTATAAAAGCTAATGGTGATCTGAAGATATCTGATTGTGAAGTCAACAATGTTACTCTGTCAGCAGAGGATAAGTCCAATGGTGCAGGTGCAGGCGGTGTGATAGGTCATAATGACGGCGGCAACACTTATGCTTATGATATTCTCATAAATAAATTAAGCTATATAAAAGGCAACAACAGTGTGTCTGTTTCTAACCTGATAGGTTGGAACAAATATAAAAATCTATCATCTGAATTTATCGGAGTATCGGTAAATAACACGAATTGTTTACCTGATATACAGTATTATGCTTCACAGATACCTGCCAGCTTCACCGCAGTTCACTCCGACTACAAAGGTACTCAGGATAATACCCATAATATCGGTGAGGGAAGCGGCACGCACGTTGATATCAATTCACCTTATGTCAACATAAATCCAAGCAAAACCGCCGGTGATAAAATTTTCACAGGCGATCTTGTTGGCGGAAATATGCAGACTATCATCAGTGACGCTGCTTCTTATACGAATGGCACAAAGACAAAATACTATGGCATAAACAGTACCATAAAGACATATGCAGAGGATCTGGGTAATTCAAAGCTTACAACATTCAAGCAAGCTTCCGAGCTTGATGTTCAGGAGCTGAATGATCTTCCTGTTCTGCTTATTGATGATAACTCATCGTTGAATATCACACAAATGCTCGCAAAGTATATCTCAGTTCTGACAAATCATGATGTTTTAGACAGCAGTTCAAATAAGCTGAAAACAACAGATCTTATGAATGTAAGCACAGCGACTTATGTGTATGATAACGGCAGTTTAAAAAAATCAGACAAAAGCACTCTTACGTTTAACAGCAAGACAGGATATTTCAAGGTCACAGACGGTCAGTACGATAACGACGGCACAAACAGATTTACTGTCATTACTCTCGATTATATCGACCCAACGGGAAGTGGCAAAACTGCTCTTAGACTTCATATTCCTGTTTTTGTAAGAAAGGTGCTTGATTTCAGCTTCCAATCTTACGTTATCTCAGGCACAGACTATAACCATTCTCATTATACGGATAAAACAAAGCTTGCTTTTGAGAGCTTTGATGCACCTGTTACTACTTATTTTAAGTATTCCTATTACAAATCCGCTAACGAATGGGAAAAAATGCTCAATAATGGTGATAGCCTGCTTTGGAGCTTTGATAAAAAGCTTTACCTTATTGGTGATAATGCCGCTGACAGTGGTGTGCTTACCGATGATACAAAGCTAACTCTTGTTGATGCAAATAACAATGACAAGACTTATCATTCTACCGCAAGTGATGCTAAGTTTAATAAAACAACCGGTGAGCTTGACTTGACAAATATAAGCGGCTTTAAACCGGTCACAATGAATGATGTACTGTTAAGATATGCGTCGGTAACAGCTAAAGAATCATCTGACGGAACACTTGTTGAGGCAGATGATGAAGCTACAGCTACTGTAAAAACAAGCGACGGCAAGTATTATAGACCTGCCGGCGAGGGTGAAACAGGCACTTATAAGATAACTGTTTCAGCGAACAGTGATACACCAAAAAATGCTAATGACGAAATGATAATAAGCGAAATCTATTATCTCACTATCAATATTCCAGAAAAGGGAAGCTCAAAAAAAGTCATCAAGAACTTTGTGAATTATTATAGCGGTAATAAGCCAAGAAAGCTCAATGGTAATATTCCTACAAACCTTGTCCAAGTGACAAATAATGACACTGGCGCATATGTTATTGCAAACTTTTTTACACAGCTAGTAAGTGTGACGGCTCATGACCCAGAGGAGATAACAGCGTCAAATAATTTTGTCCGTGCGACAATGACGTCAGAAATAAGCATTGATCAGAGTCTTAGAGATACATTTAATGGCTATAAGAGTGACGATTTCAATATGTATCAGGCGTTTAAATTCTCTATGAAGAGCTTTGATGAAAACGATGCGGGAGCTAATGCAAAGATCATTGCAGGAACTTCGGTGAATGTTGATTACAGCATTTTAAACAGTTCAGACACAGAGTTATCAAACGCAAAAATAAGCAAGACTGAGACACTTTCAGAAGCTAAAGACAGCTATATGCTGATGTATCCCGATTCGGTCTACGATTATATCAATAGTGACACAAATGGCTCTATAACTGTCAAGGCTGATATCAGCTTAACTTATGGTACTGCAGGGATCATAGATCAGTTCCCTGAGCGTAAGGACGGGGATACCAAAACCGGTATTGGCGTAAATGCGGCGTCTTATGTTGCATATAGTCAAAACAATATTGAGAACAGCTCTATCTCTAAAAGTGGAGATATGCCTGCAAGACGCTACTATAGAAAGGCAATGACGGTGGCACAGCTAAACTATAACGTTGCAGAGTCAACGGTTCTTGAGTCGAAGGATTCACCATTTTCACAGCTTGGTATCAATGCCAAAGATATGACTACAGAAGAAATGGCAATAACAGCAAATGCTATCTATGATCTGTCTGCTTTGAGTCGATCAACAAGGGACAGCGGCAAAAAAATACAGTATACAATGAGGTTGTATGTTAAGGACAATAGTGGCGAATATAAGCAGACAAACGATATTAGCAAATATCTCAGTAGCTTTACTTTGGAAAACGCCACATCAAACAGCGGTCTGAATGGCAAGGAGTGCGTTTTTACCACTGATTATAATGGCGAAGAACAAAACACAGCCGTTACGAAATTTACAGTAAAAACAGGCAAGGCTTTTGAGGAGCAGGGACTTACCTATGCAAACTACAGAGTTGAGCTTACCGCAGTATTGCTTAATGACAACAACTCAGTTGTTAATGGAACTACCTCAAGCGACTATGTTGTTTACACAAACGCAAAAATAGAAACAGGCTTTATAAACTCATAATAAACAGGCATTTTCAGGAGAAAATTATGACAAAAAGCATTTTTGGAAAATTCAGAAAATTAGAAAAAAAGAAGAAGCTCCAGCTGGTCATAGCAGTATCTCTCTCGGTGGTACTGCTTGTGGCACTGCCTGTTTATGCGTGGTTTACTCACAAACGTTCTATTGCACTTACAACAAAAATAAATGCCCCTACTCAGCTTTATATCACCGCAGGAAACAAAGAATCTGTGGCAAATCTTGAAATGGCAGATATTGACGTTGAGGACGGCAATTATAAAGACTTTGTTTTCGGCATAGGCGGGGCAGACGTGCAACAATATCAAATACAGCTTGCACATACAACGAATATCCCTTTTGAGTATGAGATATACCGTGCGAAAGACGTACCGGAAGCTGATAAAAATAATGATACTGTAGTTTATGTATCTGATGAAGAGAATAAAACGTTTTATTACAATATAGACGGCAATAAGATCTCGGGACATTATCTCAATCAGCAAGGCTCGGAGATACTTGCTGACAGCACGCTTCATGAAAAGTCTTATGACAGCTACGGCAATGTTCAGAAAAATGCCGAAGCGCTTTATTGGCAGTCGGACGCACTGACGGTAATTGACAATAAAGACCCGTTTTGCGATTATTTTATAATAAGAGTAAAATGGAATGAAAATGTCCAAAACAATAAAGAAACTGATATGGTCTACCTTACAGTTCAAAGAAAGTAATATATCACCAGACAGAGAGGAGGGCGGCAGCTATGAAAGGCAAATTTATAAAAAAGCTTAAAAGATCGTGGCTTGCAATATGGATAGCTTTTGTGGCAGCCGCACTCAGTACTGTTGGCGTTTTGGCGGCTTATACCAGCGTTTCAAGTGTAAAGCGAGTTGTATCCACGCAAAAGGGAGCCGGTATGCTGTTTTCATCTAATTATCTTACAACAGATGAAAATGATCTTCCAAGGACGATAACTTTTAGCAGTATGGAAACCTCGCCTTGTGTGACAGTCAATGTATGCAACTATCCGCAAACAATGATAAAGCACAATGATAAGGATATCACATACACCATTACAGTTGAGCTTGTGGACAGCGACGGAAATGCCGTTACCGGAGAAGAAGCTGCAAAATATTCAGTTGAATATAACGGCGAAAAAAAGACTTTTGGAAGCAATTCAAAAATAGAGTTTTCACTTCTGAAACTTATGGCTGACGATTTCAACAAGCATGAATTTGTGCTGACCTTTGATAAGTCGCAGCTCACAAAGTCTGATATATACATGAAAGTGACAGCCGCACCTACAGATCAGGCAGAGTTGAAAACGCTCTCCGCAAAGCTTGGCGTTATCTATATAAATGATAACACATCAGCAACATGGACAGGCACATTCATTGACAACGCCGCCTCGCCTAAAGATCTTGACGGATTCAACTACCGCCTGTCAGGCAGTGGCGAGGGTACTGTCACACTGACATGGAACACGAAATATGTTGATATCAGCACATGGTTTAAAAACACTTACAGCCTAAATGTTTCTACAGATGTAAATACAAAAATTGCCACTGCAACTATGAAAGTCGATTCTGCCGAGAAAAATCAATATGATATTCAGTTCTATAGAACGAACGGCATTAACAGTGCAGAGCAGTGGTCTGACGGTAATCATACCAATATTACGGTAACTGGTACGGGATTTGTATCAATGAGTTTCACTCAAAGCACAGCGACAGAAAATTAGAATATGTACAAAAAAACGGACTGCACACAAAATGCAGTCCGTTTTCTTTTGTAGGGGCGAACAGCCCGTTATTATATCCGTGTAATGTTCAGTACGAAAGCTTAGAGTGCAGACTTCAAAGCTTCCGCAAGCTGAGCAGGACATGATGTGCCACGTCCGTTGCAGTCGATACCCTCAAGTCTGTCAATAACGTCTTGAACCTTCATGCCCTCAACAAGCTTTGATACACCCTGTGTGTTGCCGTTACAGCCGCCTGTGAAATGCACTTTCTTTACGATACCGTCCTCTACTTCGATATCTATTTTTCTTGAACATACTCCCTTTGGAGTGTAGCTTATCGTTGCCATTTGAAAAACCTCCTAAATTCTTGCTACGCCTGTTTCTCTTGCAGCCTTTGCCACAGCCTCAGCCACAGCGACCGGTACAGATCTGTCAAAAGAGTTCGGCAGAATAAATTCCGCATTGAGCTTGTCCTCAGGCACACAGCCTGCGATAGCCTTTGCGGCAGCCATTTTCATTTCCTCGTTGATGTCAGAAGCCCTCACTGCAAGCGCACCCTTGAAAATTCCGGGGAAAGCGATAACGTTGTTTATCTGGTTAGGGAAGTCTGAACGTCCTGTGCCAACGATAAACGCACCTGCCGCCTTTGCTTCGTCAGGCATTATCTCAGGAGTCGGGTTAGCCATTGCGAAAAGTATAGGCTTGTCGTTCATGGATTTAACCATTTCAGTGGTCACAAGCTTTGGCTTGGAAACACCTACGAAAGCGTCTGCACCCTTGAGTGCGTCAGCAAGAGAGCCATGGAGCTTGTTCTTGTTTGTGACCTTAGCCATTTCAGCGTGAGCCTCGTTAAGATAATTGTCGCCCTCGCAGATTATTCCCTCACGGTCTACCATGATAAGATTGCCGATACCAAGAGAAAGCAAAAGCTTTCCTATAGCACAGCCAGCCGCACCTGCACCGTTTATAACAAGTGTAATATCCTCTATCTTCTTGTTTGCCACCTTGCAGGCATTCATAAGTGCTGCACCGACAACGATAGCAGTTCCGTGCTGATCGTCATGGAAAACAGGGATATCAACTTTCTCTTTAAGTTTTGCCTCTATCTCAAAGCACCTTGGAGCAGCGATATCTTCAAGATTTATACCACCGAAGCTGTCTGATATCATAGCGATGGTGTTTACAATTTCGTCAACGTCATTGGACTTTATGCAAAGTGGAAAAGCGTCAACGTCTGCGAACTCCTTGAAAAGCGCACACTTGCCCTCCATAACAGGCATACCTGCCAGACCGCCGATATTTCCAAGACCAAGCACAGCAGAGCCGTCTGTGATAACAGCCACAAGATTTGCACGTCTTGTAAGCTCATATGAAAGGTCGGGATCTTTCTGTATCTCAAGGCAAGGCTGAGCAACGCCCGGAGTGTAAGCCAGCGTCAAGTCCTTGGCATTGTTTACCTTTGCTCTCGAGCAGACCTCTATCTTGCCTTTCCATTCTCTGTGTTTCTGTAGTGATTCTTCCATTACGTTCATTTTATACAGTCCTCTCTATTACAGCCAAACTAGGCTTTGTTACGCATTAAAGGAACATTACCGCATGATAATGTCCCTTTATTATACCATATTATTTCTCCGTTTTCACAGCCGCTTTGTTAGCTTTTTGTGAATTTATATGAATGAGCTTGAAAAGCTTATCAAGATTTTCCTTATCAGTGGTCATGCTTCCGATATGCGTCATTGTTTCGTTATACAGACCGTGGAAGTCAGAGCCACCAGTCACTATCAGGTCATGTTCCTTTGCGATGTCTGCAAGCTTCTGCTGTTGAGTTGGAGTAGCAGAGTGATGATATGCTTCAATTCCGTCAAGCTTGCCTGCCTCAATAAGTTCAAGAAGCAGCTCGGTGTTGTTGAACATAACAGGGTGTGCCATAACAGCAATGCCCTTTGCGGAGTGTATAAGATCAAGCACAAAGTTTACGTCAGGATATTCACGGGTCACAAGACATTCGCCGTTTGGATATGCAAAAAGCTTGTCGTTCACAGAGCCGTAAAGCTCAGTGGCATAGCCGTAATTTACCAATGCTCTCATGATATGCTGTTTAAAAATGCTCTTTGAGCTTTTTGTGTAGCGCAGCACGGCGTCGGCAGGGATAGGATATCTAGCCGTCACCTTCTCTATCATTTCCTTTGCACAGTCTTTTCTTATCTGGCATGACTTCAGGCAAAGACCCTCCAGCCTGTCCGGCTTTTGCGGCGCATAGCACAGAATGTGTACTTTTGAATTGCGCTTCTTGTCCCATGCTGAAAGCTCTACCGCAGGAATGACCTTGACCCCATAACGTTCACCAAGTATTTGCGCTCTGCTTGATGATGAAAGAGTGTCATGGTCTGTTATCGCAAGAAAGTCAAGTCCCATTCTTTTTGCCTGAACAATGACCTCTTCTATACCAAGCGAGCCGTCAGACAGCGTTGTGTGACAATGCAGATCTCCTGTCATACCTTTGTTCCTCCAAATCTATAAAATATATCTGTCATTTTCTGTATATATAGTACAGCCGTTAAATTTGACTAAATAATTATAACATATTTTATATACATTTGCAAGCACTTTTGAACAATTTACACAAAATTTGCACAAAAATTATATTATTTTGTCGTATATGACAAATCAACAGTGTCGAAATAGTGCGATTTAACGAAATATCAGAGCTTATATCCGAAGAATTTTTCGCAAAACCATACGTCTTTAACCTGAAAGCTTTTGCCGTTTAGATATTCAAGTATACCTGCGTCAGTGGTGAATTTAAAGGTGAGCTTGTACGAATAAAGTGCCTGCGTTTTCACATTGTATGCACGGTTGACTTTATTTATTCCGTATTTTCCGTCGCCGAGAAGTGGATAGCCAATGTGAGCAAGGTGCGCCCTTATCTGATGCGTTCTGCCTGTGACAAGGTCAACTTCGAGAAGAGCAAGATCATCAGCCTTGTTTTCCGCAAGCACACGATAAGAGGTTATCATGGTGCGGCTGCCCTCAAATTTCTTGTCGGATACCCTGACGGTCTTTGTCGCCTCGTCCTTCTGATGATAAGCCGTGAGCCGTGCAGACTTTTCCTTTGGTATGCCAACGGTCACGCAAAGATAAAGCTTTTCAAGCTCTCTGTCTTTAACTTTCTGATTAAGCACACGCAAACTTTCAGCATTTTTCGCACATATGACGATGCCCCCGGTGTTGCGGTCTATCCTGTTACAAAGGGCAGGAGCAAAAGACAGCTCCTCCTCAGGACGATATTCACCCTTTTCATAAAGATAGTGCTGTATTCTGTTTATAAGCGTGTCCGCCGAGCCGCTTTCGTCCTCATGTACCACAAGTCCGCACTTTTTGTCGCAAAGGATAATATTCTCGTCCTCGTAAATAATATTCAAAGACGTTGGCGCACTGAGAAAAGCAGGTCTGTCAGCAACTTCGCCCTCGAAAAATTCGTCATTGATGTAAAGCTGCATAACGTCACCGCAAGCAAGCCGTGTGGATATCTCACAGCGTTTGCCGTTGACCTTGATACGCTTTAGGCGCAGATATTTGTACAGCAGATTTTTAGGCAGCTTCGGCACAGCCTTTGTGAGAAACTTGTCAACACGCTGACCTGCGTCATTCTGATTTATTATAAATTCTCTCATGCTATACCTCAGAGCTTCACACGAGCGGAGAATCCTCCGTCAATAAGCTCGTCAAGGCCCGTGCTGTCAGCACCGCTTTCACGGAGAAGCAGAAGAATTTCTGACATATCGCAGGCTTTGCCTTTACGGCGAGATATCTCCTCTTCACATTTGATAGCATATTGTAAAGGCTTTTTGTCAGCAGGGAAGTTCACATCTGAGCCTTGAGCGATGAGCCATTTGATGAAATCAACACTTCGCTTGTCAGGCTTGAGAACGCCATCCTGCTCAACAAAGTCAGCACTTTCGATAGCAGTGAGCAGGAAAGTAAGCCCGTTGCTGTCAGTGTCGTTGTAATCCACATCATCAGAGATGAACAAGAATTTAAGCTCTTCCAGTTCACGCTTTGAGAGGGTGTAGTTGTATTCGTCATATGATCTATTCATGTTACGTCCTCCTGAAATTATTACTATAGTGATATTATAACCTAAAGTGTGGGATAATGCAAGAGGGGAGCGGTATTAAGTGAGGAGCGAGGAACGAGGAGTGGAAAAAGCTGAACAGAGATGTGGACAAGCACCGAGCGTAGCGATTTTGTGGCATGACAAACTCTCCCGAATAATCTGTAGGGGCGAACACCGTTCGCCCGTGCTCAGGATTTGCTGTAAATTCAGAATTGTCGGGGAGATTTTTTTGCTGCCGAACCTTGTTGTTGCCGTGGGCTTATTACTTCGACGAGCGAACACCGTTCGCCCGTGCTCAGGATTTGCTGTAAATTCAGAATTGTCGGGGAGAATTTTTTGCTGCCGAACCTTGTTGTTGCCGTGGGCTTATTACTTCGACGGGCGAACAGCGTTCGCCCGTGCTCAGGATTTGCTGTAAATTCAGAATTGTCGGGGAGAATTTTTTTTGCTGCCGAACCTTATTGTTGCCGTGGGCTTATTACTTCGACGAGCGAACACCGTTCGCCTGTGCTCAGGATTTGCTGTAAATTCAGAATTGTCGGGGAGAATTTTTTGCTGCCGAACCTTGTTGTTACCGTGGGTTTGTTTCTTCGACGGGCGAACGGTGTTCGCCCCTACACATACATCGAGTTGATACCGCAGGTTGAGTAACAATACCAGTCCGAAAAATCGTACATATACGCAAATTCAAAAAATATTGATAAAAAAGCCTTTACAATTAAAAATAATTGTAATATAATGATTAAAACAACTGTTCGATTGAGGAGGCATTTATGGATAAGTTTCAGCTTGTTTCAGATTATAAGCTTTCAGGCGACCAGCCTGAGGCTGTGGACGCTCTGGTAAAGGGTATCGAAAGCGGCATGAGAGAGCAGACCCTTATGGGCGTTACTGGTTCCGGCAAGACCTTTACTATGGCAAACGTTATTGCTAGGATAAACCGTCCAACGCTCGTGCTTGCCCATAATAAGATACTTGCCGCTCAGCTTTGCTCTGAGTTCAAGGAGTTTTTTCCGAACAATGCCGTGGAATATTTCGTGTCCTACTATGACTATTATCAGCCTGAAGCCTATGTGCCTAGTAAGGACGTCTATATCGAAAAGGACAGCTCCGTTAATGACGAGATAGACAAGCTCAGACATTCCGCTACCTCCGCTATCGCTGAACGCCGTGACGTTATTATCGTTGCCAGCGTTTCTTGTATCTACTCCCTTGGTGACCCTGAGGAGTATAAGTCCATGGTGGTGTCTATACGTCGTGGTATGGAGAAATCCCGTGACAGGCTTATCGCTGACCTTGTGGGTATCCAGTATGAGCGAAACGATATAAATTTTGTGAGAAACAAGTTTCGTGTCAGGGGAGATGTGGTGGAGATATTTCCTGCAAATTCTACAGACACTGCCATAAGAGTGGAGTTTTTCGGAGATGAGATAGACCGTATCACTGAAATAAACGTGGTGACTGGCGAGGTGCTTTGCTCCCTTGCCCATGCGGCGATATTCCCTGCTTCTCATTATATCGTCAGCCGTGATAAAATGCACGACGCTATCGAAGAGATAAAGCAGGAGCTTGACGAGCGTATCAAATATTTCAAAGACAACGATATGCTTATCGAAGCTCAGCGTATCGCACAGCGCACTAACTATGACATCGAGATGTTGGAGGAGATAGGCTTTTGCAGCGGTATCGAGAACTATTCCCGAGTGCTTGCAAGACGTCCTGCAGGCTCAACACCATTCACTTTGCTTGACTTTTTGCCTGATGACTTTGTGCTTTTCGTGGACGAATCGCACGTTTCTCTGCCGCAGGTGAGAGGTATGTATGCAGGCGACAGGGCGAGAAAACAGACCCTTGTTGACTATGGCTTCCGTCTGCCCTCAGCAATGGACAACAGACCGCTGACATTTGATGAATTTTATTCTCATATTAATCAGGCGGTGTTCGTGTCCGCTACCCCTGGACCTATCGAGCAGGAAAAGTCACAGCAGATAGTGGAGCAGGTCATAAGACCGACAGGTCTGCTTGACCCTGAGATAATCGTAAAGCCCACCGAGGGTCAGATAGAGGATCTGCTCAGCGAGATAAATGTAAGAACAGCTAAAAATCAGCGTGTGCTTGTTACTACTCTTACTAAGAAAATGGCAGAGGATCTGACAAACTATCTCAAGAGCTTTGACGTCAAGGTGAGATATATGCACCACGATATAGACACTATCGAGCGTATGGAGATAATCCGTGACCTGCGTCTGGGCGAGTTCGATGTACTCGTTGGTATCAACCTTTTGCGAGAGGGTCTTGACCTGCCTGAGGTAACTCTTGTGGCAATACTTGACGCCGATAAAGAGGGCTTTCTGCGTTCTGAAAGCGCACTTATACAGACCATAGGCAGAGCCGCACGAAATGCCGAGGGCAAGGTAATAATGTATGCCGACACGGTAACACGCTCAATGGAAAAGGCTATCACCGAAACGGAGCGCCGTCGTGCGATACAGATGAAGTTCAACGAAGAGCACGGCATAGTTCCGAAAACTATCGTCAAGGATATAAGAGATGTAATAGAGATATCCACCAAAGAAGAGGTGGAATACGAGGCAAGGCAGAAAACAAAGCTTTCAAAGCAGGAAACCGCAAAGCTCATAGACAAGCTCACAAAGGAAATGAAAGAGGCGGCAAAGCTGCTTGAATTTGAGCACGCCGCATTCCTGCGTGATAAAATTGCGGAGTTAAAGGGTGAGAAGAAATAAAAAGCCTTGCGAAACATAAGACGGATATATATCCACAAAACGTGTGTAGTGGCGAACACCGTTCGCCCACCTGCATACCAATATGTGATTTTTCAATACCAAAAGGAGAGTAAAGTTAATAATGCCAATTAACGAGATAGTTATAAAAGGTGCAAGAGAGCATAATCTCAAAAATGTTGATGTTACCATACCGAGAGATAAGCTTGTTGTTATGACAGGTCTTTCGGGTTCGGGTAAATCTTCTCTTGCATTCGATACCATATATGCCGACGGACAAAGACGTTATGTTGAGTCGCTGTCCTCTTATGCGAGAATGTTTTTGGGTCAAATGGATAAGCCTGATGTTGACAGCATAGAGGGGCTTTCCCCTGCTATATCCATAGACCAGAAAACTACCTCCAAAAACCCACGTTCAACTGTTGGAACAGTCACCGAGATATACGACTATCTCAGACTACTCTACGCCCGTATAGGCGTGCCACACTGTCCTGTCTGCGGAAGAGAGATACGTCAGCAGACAGTGGATCAGATCGTGGATAAGATAATGGAGCTTGACGAGGGTACAAAGATTCAGCTTTTAGCGCCTATCGTCAGAGGACGTAAGGGCGAGCATACAAAAGAGCTTGAACGTGCCAGAAAGTCGGGCTATGTGAGAGTGCGTATCGACGGCATAACCTATGACCTTTCGGAAGAGATAAAAATAGAAAAAAATAAAAAGCATACTATCGAGATAGTCGTTGACCGACTTGTTATCAAGGAGGGCATAAAGTCCCGTCTTACCGACAGTATCGAAACTGTTTCTTCGCTTACAGGGGGACTTGTGGGGGTTGACGTTATCGGCGGAGAGGAAATGCTTTTCTCGCAGAATTATGCTTGCCCTGAGCATGGTGTTTCTATCGACGAGCTGACACCGAGAATGTTCTCTTTCAACAATCCTTTCGGTGCTTGCGAAAAATGTACAGGTCTTGGCGTGTTCAAGAAGATAGACCCTGAGCTTATTATTCCTAACAAAGACCTTTCCATAAGGCAGGGTGCGATAAAAGCCAGCGGCTGGAACAGCCTTGAAGAAGGTTCTATCGCCATGATGTATTTCAACGCAATTTCTGAGACCTACGGCATTTCCCTTGACGAGCCTGTTAAAAATCTCGACAAGGACGCTATAGACGTTTTTCTGTACGGCACGCAGGGTCAGAAGCTTCACCTAAAGCGTGGCAATAAGTTCTATAAGGCTGACTATCAGGCTGAATTTGAGGGCGTTATACCGAACCTTGAAAGACGTTATAAAGAGTCCAACAGCGATTGGGCGAAGGCTGATATAGAAGCGTATATGAGCGATGAAAAGTGTCCTGCCTGCCATGGTGAAAGGCTTAAAAAAGAAAGCCTGAGCGTTACAGTTGGCGGAATAAATATCGCAGAGCTTTGTCACAAATCGGTGGCAAAGGCACTGGAGTTTTTTGAGAACCTTGAGATAAGCGACCGTGACAAGCTTATCGGCGAGCAGATAATAAAAGAGATAAAGTCACGTCTTGGCTTTCTCAAAAGCGTGGGACTTGAATATCTCACCCTGTCACGTTCCGCAGGTACTCTCTCAGGCGGTGAGAGCCAGCGTATAAGGCTTGCAACGCAGATAGGCTCATCACTTGTGGGCGTGCTGTATATCCTTGACGAGCCGTCTATCGGTCTGCATCAGCGTGACAATGACAAGCTTATCGCAACTTTGAAAAGGCTTCGTGACCTTGGCAACACTCTCATAGTGGTCGAGCATGACGAGGACACAATGCGTGCGGCAGATTTCGTGGTTGACGTTGGACCGGGAGCAGGCATTCACGGCGGCGAGATAGTCTGCGCAGGAACTGTTGACGATATAATGAAGTGCAAGCGTTCTATCACAGGACAGTATCTCAGCGGTGCAAAGAAAATACCTGTCCCTGAAACACGCAGACAGGGCAACGGCAAGTATCTGAAAGTTATCGGTGCGACACAGAACAATCTGAAAAACATAGATGTTGAGATACCTCTTGGCACTTTCACCTGCGTAACAGGTGTGTCAGGCTCAGGCAAATCATCACTTGTGAACGAGATAATCTATAAGGAGCTTGCGGGCAGATTAAACCGTGCAAAAATACGCTCTGGAGCGTTCAAGGAAATGCAGGGCATAGAGCATCTTGATAAGGTAATAGATATCGACCAGTCGCCTATCGGCAGAACGCCAAGGTCTAATCCTGCCACCTATACGGGAGTGTTCACCGATATCAGAGAACTTTTCGCTCAGACCGCTGATGCAAAGATGAAAGGCTACGGAGCAGGACGTTTCTCATTCAACGTCAAAGGCGGAAGATGTGAAGCCTGCGAGGGCGACGGTATAATCAAAATAGAAATGCACTTTTTGCCTGACGTGTATGTGCCATGCGAAGTCTGCGGCGGTATGAGATACAACCGTGAAACGCTGGAAGTTAGATATAAGGGCAAGAACATCTATGACGTGCTTGAAATGACAGTGGAAGAGGGCGTTGAGTTTTTCAGCGCTATCCCTAAAATAAGCCGTAAGCTTGAAACACTGTATGAGGTCGGCCTTGGCTATGTGAAGATAGGGCAGGCGGCCACAACCCTTTCAGGCGGTGAAGCGCAGAGAGTCAAGCTTGCCACAGAGCTTTCAAAGAGAGCCACAGGCAGGACTATATATATCCTAGACGAGCCGACTACAGGACTTCACACTGCTGACGTACACAAGCTTATAGAGGTATTGCAGAAGCTTGCAGACGGGGGAAATACAGTGCTTGTTATCGAGCACAATCTTGACGTCATAAAGACCGCAGACCATATCATAGACTTAGGCCCTGAGGGTGGTGACGGCGGCGGAACTATCGTTTGCACAGGCACGCCTGAGGAAATTGCGGCTTGCGACAGGTCTTATACGGGACAGTATTTGAGGAAGATGCTGTAGCTGTAACAAGTGAGGAGTGAGGAGTGAGGAATTGGCATAGCTGACCCTTGTGGCTCTTCAGCACGAGGTAAATGTATGCACCGAGTTTATTCTGCTATGTAGTGCAGAGGGGTGCAGAAATGAAACTACCAAACAAAAAAAATAATCAAAGCGGTGTCG
The DNA here is from genome assembly GCF_003461785.1 of Ruminococcus sp. AM43-6. Classification (NCBI taxonomy): domain Bacteria; kingdom Bacillati; phylum Bacillota; class Clostridia; order Eubacteriales; family Oscillospiraceae; genus Ruminococcus; species Ruminococcus sp. AM43-6. Next base: position 32,059 of record NZ_QTXU01000004.1, on the reverse strand, counting down.
AGAAATAAAACTTGCACCGCTTTTTCTATAACTCAAACAAAGCACCAGCAAAGAGCGCAGCGATTTTGCGGCATGGCAAACCATAGTGCCAAAATGTAGGGGACGGCGCCCTCGACGTCCCGCTATCCCTCGCCTGCGGAATTATTGGCAAACGTCACAATAATGTATCCCGAATAATTCGGCATCAGGGGTGTGATAATCACAGCGTTGCCCCTCCATTTAGCAACCAAAAAAATCCCAATATCGAAGATATGACAGTTATGGTGTTATCTCTCCGAGCGGGACGTCGAGGGCGCCGTCCCCTACACATTATTTGAGCAAATTCCGAATATACATATTTCGGTGATGAACTTGTTTAAGCTAAAAATCAAAAATACGACCTATGGCGTTTCATTCAGCTTTTTCTTTGTTATAGCCCTCGTGACGATATGCTCTGCGACCCAAACGGAAAAATTGCTCATGACCCTTGTGAGCTGCGCACTCCACGAACTGGGTCACCTTGTACTCATGACCGCTTTCGGAAGCTCTCCGCAAGAAATTGTTGTCTATGGAGGCGGTATCCGCATTACTCCTGATAATAAACAGCTTTCTAAAAATCACGAGCTTGTTGTGCTTTTCGCAGGACCTGCCGTGAACTTTATGCTCTGCCTGCTGTCATATATGGCAAGTGGTGGTGGCTTTTTCTGTCAGGTGAATTTTCTGCTTGGTGCGCTAAACCTACTGCCCTTTCGCTATTTTGACGGCGGCAGGATACTCGCCTTGCTTGCCAATGGCAAGGTCTGCGAGTTTTTCAGGGCGGTATTTATTCTGCTCTCAGCGGCGGCTATGATACATATGATACTCCACGGCACCGTCAGCATATCCTTCGCCGCAACTTTTTGTTTTATCGTCCTCTCGGAAGTCATATATTAACACTTTGCTTATTGCTTTTGTAATAAATATTTGGTATAATAATATGAAATGCTTATGTATCTGTAGGGGCGAACAGTGTTCGCCCGTTTCACCTCACTTTGTGTATTGCTCTCGCTTTACTGGGTGCGGTGAGATAGTACAGACATTCAATATCGGAGGATAAAACGTTGGAAGAACTGAAAAAGAAAATAGAAAAGCTGCTGCTTAAAGTTCAGCGTCCGTCAAGGTATATAGGCGGCGAGGTGGGCAGCGTTGTAAAGGATAAGGATAAGGTGGACGTGCGCTTCGCCTTCTGCTTTCCTGATACTTATGAGGTGGGTATGTCACACCTCGGCATGAAGATACTCTATGGTCTGAAAAATGCCCGTGAAAACTGGTGGTGCGAGCGTGTCTTTATGCCTGAAGAGGACTATAACAAGCTCATGCGTGAGAACGATATCCCTCTTTACGCTCTTGAGAGCCTTGACCCTATAAAGGATTTCGACTTCATCGGCTTTACGCTCATGTATGAGCTTTCTTATAATAATGTATTGGAAATGCTCGACCTTGCAGGTGTGCCGGTACTTGCAAAGGACAGAACTGAGCTTACACCACTTGTTATCGCAGGCGGTCCGTGTGCCTGCAACCCTGAGCCTATGGCTGACTTTTTCGACCTGTTCATTCTTGGCGAGGGCGAAGAAGTCAACGTGGAGCTTCTTGAACTTTACGAGAGAATGAAGCCTTTGAAGCCTACAAAGCAGGAGTTTCTAAGAGAAGCCGCAAAGCTTGAGGGCGTTTATGTTCCGTCATTCTATGACGTTGATTACAATGAGGACGGTACTGTGAAGTCTATCACGCCAAACGTCCCCGAAGCTCCTGCAAGGGTGAAAAAGCGTGTTATAAAGGACTTTGACAAGGTATATTACCCTGAGGGATTTGTTGTGCCGTTCACTCAGATAGTCCATGACAGAGCGGTGGTTGAGGTACTGAGAGGGTGCATAAGAGGCTGTCGATTCTGTCAGGCAGGCTTTATCTACCGACCTTTCAGAGAGAAAAGCATCGACACCATAAAGAACGAAACAAAGTCCCTTTGCGAGCAGACAGGCTATGAGGAAGTGTCCTTGTCGTCTTTGTCTACGAGCGATTACACTGAGATAAACAAGCTTTTGGAAAATCTTGTGGAATACACCGACGGCGAGCAGATAAACCTTTCACTGCCTTCGCTGCGAATAGACAATTTCAGCGAAGAGCTTTTGGAGAAAATAAAGTCCGTAAGAAAAAGCGGTCTGACCTTTGCTCCTGAGGCAGGCACACAAAGGCTTCGTGACGTAATAAACAAGAACATCACCGAGGACGAGATAATGCGTACCTGCCGCACTGCCTTTGAGGGCGGATACAGCACTGTAAAGCTTTATTTCATGCTTGGTCTGCCAGAGGAAACGCTGGAGGACGTTGAGGGTATCGCAAAGCTTGCTCAGAAAGTCCTTGACCTTTATTACGAAACACCAAAAGAAAAGCGTGGCAAGAGCGTGCAGATATCAGTTTCTACTGCAACGTTCGTACCAAAGCCTTTTACTCCGTTCGAGTTCGAGCCACAGGCAACTCCCGAGGAGATAAAAGAGAAACAGGAACACCTTTTCAAGAGCCTTACAAGCCGTAAGATACGCCTTAGCACTCACCAATCCTATACATCTATATTGGAAGCGGTTCTTGCAAGGGGCGACAGACGTCTTGGCAAGGCAATATACACCGCATGGAAAAAGGGCTGCTATCTTGACGGCTGGGACGAGCATTTCAAGGCTGACAAGTGGCAGGAAGCATTTGAGGAGTGCGGGCTTGATACAAGCTTCTATGCTCACCGCAGACGTTCTTATGACGAGATAGCGCCGTGGTCGCACCTTGATTATCTTGTGAGCCATGAGTTTTTCGTCCGTGAGAACAAGAAAGCACATCAGGCAGTGACTACACGAAACTGCAAAGAGGGCTGTTCGGGCTGTGGCATAAAATGCGAATACGGAGGTGTTTACTGTGGCAAACGCTGAGCCGAAGAATGTAAATCTACGTTTGGAGAGATTTGAATACAGAGCGGTATTTTCCAAAACGGGCAGGGCGAAGTACATTTCTCATCTTGACCTTATGAGAGCCTTTCAGCGAGTGTTCAAAAGGGCGCATCTGCCAATATGGCACACTCAGGGCTTCAATCCCCATGTGTATATAATGTTCCCGCTTGCATTGCCCCTTGGCACTGACAGCAGGGTAGAGATAATGGACTTTGCTCTCACTGAGGATATCCCATACAGCGAGGTCTTGGAGCGAATGAACGCACAAACGCCTGTGGGGCTTGAGATAGTGAGCGTCTCAAAGCCTGAGCATAAGCACACCGATATTACAGCGGCGGAGTATGTGGCAAGGCTGAAAACAGATAAGAGCGTACATGAAGTGGCGGAGCTTTTCGGCAAGTTCATGGCACTTGACAAGATAGAGATAGAAAAGCGAACCAAGAAAAAGACTATCAATCTTGTGGATATAAAGCCGCATATCACAGTGCTTGACAGCAAAGAGCTAGAGGACAGCTTTGAGGTGACTTTAAAGCTGCCCTGCGGAAGTTCTTTCAATCTTAATCTGAACGTAGTCATAGACACGTTCTGTGAGCGTTATGGTATAGAAATATCGGAAATTTATACAGAACGTACAAAAATACTCATGGCAAACGGCGAAAATTTTATATAAATATCCTTGCAAAAGGTTTTGAGATGTGGTATAATATTAAAGCATTTGAATTACCGTCGGTTCTTCCGACGAGAGTTAATGCCACGCCTTTGAACGAAAGGCACGACATTAAAGCGGGCAGTCCTCTGGCTTTGCAGCGATAGCTGCCATAAAGCGTATGAATGTCTGAAAATATTAAGGAGGAATTTAAAGTGGACGCTTTAAAGCAGATTTCTAATTCAAGCCTTAAATCCGAGGCACCTGTTATCAACGTTGGTGATACAGTAAAGGTACACGTAAGAATTACAGAGGGTGACAAGTCCAGAATCCAGGTATTCGAGGGCACAGTTATCGCTAAGAAGCACGGTGGAATCCACGAGACATTCACAGTTCGTAGAGTAGCTCACGGCTGTGGAATCGAGAGAGTTTTCCCTGTTCATTCACCTGTAGTTGAAAAGGTAGAGGTTGTACGCAGCGGTAAGGTTCGCCGTGCTAAGCTCTATTATCTCCGTGACAGAGTTGGTAAGGCAGCTAAGGTCAAGGAAGCTATCAGATAATTCTTTCTATAAAAACGAGTCGGCTTTGGTCGGCTCTTTTTTTTATATCCACGACTGAGTTATTCGCACGATATACGGTAGGGGCGAACAGCGTTCGCCTGCATATATCGCCCGACAATTTTATGATATTCGTACATTCGTTATATTTTCACAAACCATGTAGGGCGTCGTCCCCTACAGTTCTGAATTTGTACAAGTTCTGAGCATGGGCGAACACTGTTCGCCCCTACAGATTATTTGGGATAGTTTGTCTTGCCGCAAAATCACATGACATTTCACCGTCACATTGCACAAAATATCAGCACTTGATTTGTGCAAACAAATGATTTATATTTTAATTTGGCAACATTTCTGCAATTGTTGCATTTTTTATGCAACAAAAAAGGTCTTTTTCGGGATAAGTAGAGGGGGATAATTTCCTCTGCTTCACAGAGAAAGGACGATAAAAATGGCAAAGAATTTTCACACAGACAACAAAGCGTTCATGCTTTACAAAGACTGGGAGGACATTTTTCAGGCGCTTGACAGCAGGGAAGAGATAGGCGAGCTTGTCATGGCGCTGTTTGCTTATGCAAAGAGGGGAGAAACTCCAAAGCTGTCAGGCGGAGCAAAGATAGCGTTTCTTATGATGAGGGCTGCTATCGAGCGTGACGGCATTGCATGGGAAGAAAGGTGTGCTCAAAGGAGCGAGTGCGGTAAAAAGGGCGGCAGACCTAAAAAGTCTGATGAGTCAGGGAATACTGATGAAAAAGCTGAGCAGACAGCTGCATCAGCAGATAATGCAGAAGAAAAACCAAAAGCTTTTTCACAAACCAAAAGGTTTTCAGAAAAAGCAAAAAAAGCTGATAAAGATATAGACATAGATAAAGACAAAGACACAGATATAGATACAGATAAAGATATAGATACAGATATAGATAAAGACAAAGATAAAGATAAAGCTATAGATAAAGAGAAAAAGAAAGACGCAGGGACAGCGGAGTCTGTCGTCAGGTCTTTCGGCACACACAAAAATATAATGCTCACATCAGAGCAGTATAACGAGCTTGAAAGCAGGTGTCGGTCTGTCGGTCTGTCTTTAGAGAGCTATATATCTAAATTATCTCAATGGCTGTTTACCAAGGGCAGGCACTGCACAGACCCATACCGCATAATCTCAGGCTGGCTTGACAATGATTCAAAGAGAAAGACTGCGGCAAAGCCCAAAGAAAGACAAGGCTGCGATCTGTCGTGGTATGATGACTTTGCCATGAATGTTGATCTGTCAAAGTTCCTGTAGGGGGTGTTTTGCTGTACTTGCGATATCTGCACGATGTATGTGTAGGGGCGAACGCTGTTCGCCTGTCGAAGTAATAAGCCCACGGCAACAACAAGGTTCGGCAGCAAAAAATTCTCCCCCTACAATTCTGAATTTACAGCAAATCCTAAGCACGGGCGAACACTGTTCGCCCCTACAGATGTTGCCGATAGTTTCTTCTGCCGCAAAATCGCTACGCTCGGTGCTTGTGCACAACTCTGTTCAGCTATGCTCATTCCTCATTCCTCACTCCTCATTCCTCACTTAAACCCTCCGCTCCCCCTATCTAAAAGAAATTTTCCTTACCCCCTTGTAATTTGTTTTGAAATTTGATATAATAAATCTATATGAGTATTTGACGGCTTTTGTCGTCTTTGGATAAAGGATCGAGGCTTTTATGGACGATAATAAAAAATTCGGCGACGTTTCTCAGGAGGATATTGACAAGGCTAAAAAAGCCGCCCCTGACGACCTAAAGGAAAAACAGCCCGTGAATGTTATGGACGAGGTCTTTGAATGGGCTGAATCTTTCGTGTTCGCTATGTTTATGGTGATCCTGATATTTACTTTCTTCTTCAGGATAGTTCTTGTTCAGGGTCCTTCTATGCGTGAAACTTTGCAGGATCAGGACAGACTTATAATCACTCACATAAATTATACACCGCAAAAGGGCGATATAGTTGTTATCAACAGCGAAAAGCTCGGTAAAACTATCATCAAGCGTGTTATCGGCACAGGTGGAGATAAGGTTGTCGTTGATTATAATAACAATACGGTTACTGTCAACGGTAAGGTCATTTCAAATGACAATATCAGGGAAGCTATGTATAACACTAACCTCTTTGATGAGGAATATGAAGTGGAAGAAAATGTTTTTGAGTATGACGTGCCTGAGGGCAAGCTGTTCGTCATGGGTGATAACAGAAATAATTCCACAGACAGCAGAAGGATAGGCTTTATCGACCCATCTGACGTGCTTGGTAAGGCAGTTTTAAGGCTTTATCCATTTGACAGCTTTGGTAAGGTAAGTTGAAAAAGCAGGGCAAAAGAGCTGTTGATAATCTGTTCGACTTTCTTGAGATAATAGTCATGGCAATGTTCGTGGTCGTGCTTGTTTTTACTTTTGTGTTTAGAACAGTGAATGTACAAGGACAGTCAATGCAGGACACTCTTTTTGAAAATGATTCTCTTGTTATATCAAAACTGCTTTATACGCCAAAGCAGGGGGATATAGTTGTGGTCAACTCGTCTGTTCTTGACAATAGGATAATCAAACGTATCATTGCCGTTGAAGGGCAAAAGGTCGAGATAGACAACAGGTCGGCTATAGTCAAGGTCAACGGAGCAGTGCTTGATGAGAGCTATATTAAGTGCGACGGCAGCTTTGACGATGAGTATTTTGATGAAAGATACTATAATAAAGAAAGTGAAGTTTATGAATATGAAGTGCCTGAGGGCTGTTGCTTTGTAATGGGCGACAACCGAAATCATTCCACAGACAGCCGTGTAATAGGATATGTGCCTTATGACGAGATAGTCGGCAGAGTTTTGTTCCGATTTGCGGCAGGCAATGATGAGGGCGTTGGTAAGGTAGATTGAGTTAGAGTAAGGAGGAAGATATGAGCGAAGTATCTCACGTTCAGTGGTTTCCTGGACATATGGCAAAAACACGCCGCATAATGGCGTCAAATCTGAAGCTTGTGGACGCAGTTGTGGAAATAACTGACGCTCGTATCCCGTTTTCAAGCAGAAACCCTGAAATGAAGCGTATCGTAGGCTCAAAGCCAAGGCTTGTGCTTCTCAACAAGGCTGATTCAGCCGACCCTGAGGTAACGGCAATGTGGTTGGACTATTATGCAAAACAGGGAATAACTGCTCTTGCTACAGATTGTAGGAGCGGCAAAAACGTAAGCAAGTTTTATGGAAAGCTCAAAGAGCTTTTAAAGGACGATATTGAGAAATGGAATGCCAAGGGTATGTCTGGCAGACCTATAAGAATAATGATAGTGGGTATACCAAACGTGGGCAAGTCGTCATTTATAAACAGACTTGCAGGGTCAAGGCTTGCAAAAGTCGAGGACAGACCCGGTGTTACAAGAGGTAAACAGTGGGTGAAGCTTGACGAGGGCTTTGAACTTTTGGATATGCCGGGTGTGCTGTGGCCTAAGTTTGAGGATAAGCTTGTTGGCGAAAGGCTCGCATTTACAGGTGCAGTCAAGGACGATATCATGGACATGGAATATCTTGCCTGTCGTCTGCTTGAGTTTTTGAAAGAGAACTATCCTGAGCTTATCGAGAAACGTTATGGCATAAGAACCGATGATATAGAGCCTGCTGACGAGGAAACTATCGGCTGTGTGGTAGGCTTTGAGCTTCTTGAAAGAATAGGCAGAAAGCGTGGCTTTTTAGTTTCTGGCGGAGAGATAAATACCGAAAGGGCAGCCATTACAGTTATGGACGAGTTCAGAAACGGTACTCTCGGCAGACTTACTCTTGAAAAACCAAAGGGGTATTGATATGACGCTCAGCGAGTTTGACAACGAGATAAGAAAAGATTATAACGTGGTGTGCGGCTGCGATGAAGCTGGCAGAGGTCCTCTTGCAGGAGATGTGTTTGCAGCGGCTGTGATATTTGATAAGGACACAGTTATAGAGGGGATAAACGACAGCAAAAAGCTTACAGCGAAAAAGCGTGAGGAGCTTTTTGATGAGATAATGGAAAAAGCAGTTGACTTTTCTATACAGACCGCAACCGTGGAAGAGATAGAGGATATAAATATACTTAACGCCGCAATGCTTGCAATGAAAAGAGCGGTGGAGGATATGGATACCAAGCCTGACGTCTGCCTTATCGACGGGAACAAGACCCCTGAGGGGCTTGAGTGTCCAGCCATAGCGGTGGTAAAGGGAGATGCCAAAAGTCAGGCAGTGGCGGCGGCTTCAATTCTTGCAAAGGTTGCAAGGGACAGGTATATGGAGCAAATGGCTGAACAATATCCTGAGTATCGGTTTGAGAAGCATAAGGGCTATGGCACAAAGCTCCACTATCAGATGATAGACCAGTATGGACCGTGCGGGATACATAGAATGAGTTTTCTCAAAAAGTATTATGCAAAGAAAAACGGGCATTGACCATACCCAGCGCCGAAAGGCGGGCAATATCGGGGAGGACGCAGTTTGCGGCTTTCTTGTAAGACACGGGTATGAGATAATAAAGAGGAATTTTACCGTCAGAGGCGGTGAAATAGATATAATCGCAGAGAAAGCGGATATCATAGCCTTCGTGGAGGTCAAAACTAGGGAGCATGGCTCTCTTACCTCCGCTGAAGAAGCTGTTGATCCGGTCAAGCAGCGGCGTATCGTTCAGACAGCACAGGCTTTTTGTAAGGGGATTTTAGAGCCTGTGTGCTGTCGGTTCGATGTTGCGGCGGTGGAGCTGGAGAACGGCAGAGTCAAAAAGCTAAGATATTATGTGAACGCTTTTGATGCAAGTATGAAATAAAGACCATGGGTCGGATATGCCGAACGAACTGTGTCTGTAGGGACGAACACTGTTCGCCCGTGACGTGGAATGTTAGACGTTATCTGAACAAATGGTCTGTAAATAGCCGACACCTGTCGGACATCTAAAACAAGAAGGGTTGTTGTTTATGTTTTACAAAAGTACAAGAAACAGCGAAGTAAAGGTTTCGTCTGCACAGGCGATAGCACAGGGCATTTCTGAGGACGGCGGTCTTTTCGTTCCGTCTGAGATACCTGCCATAACACTTGATGATATCAAGGCTCTTGGCGAAAAAAGCTACGCTGAGAGAGCATTTTTCGTTTTCTCAAAGTACCTCACAGATTTCACAGAGGCTGAGATACGCTACTGTGTAGAGGGTGCTTACAACACAAAGAATTTCGACACAGACAATATTGCAGAGCTTGCTCACCTTTTTGACGGCACTTATATGCTTGAACTGTGGCATGGTCCGACTTGTGCATTTAAGGATATGGCTCTCCAGATACTTCCATATCTGCTCACGACTTCTATCAAGAAGCTTGGCGTTGACAAGAAGGTAGTTATCCTCGTTGCTACATCAGGCGACACTGGCAAGGCTGCTCTCGAGGGCTTCAAGGACGTTGAGGGTACAGAGATACTGGTGTTCTATCCGGAGGACGGCGTTTCAGCTATGCAGAAAAAGCAGATGACAACTCAGGAGGGCGGCAACGTTGGCGTTTGCGCTATCAAGGGCAACTTTGACGACGCTCAGACAGGTGTTAAAACTATCTTCACAAGCAAGGAAACTGCCGACAAGCTTGCTGAGAACGGCATGATGTTCTCCTCTGCAAACTCTATCAACTGGGGCAGACTTGCACCACAGATAATCTACTATGTATCTACATACGCTCAGCTTGTTGCTGACGGTGAGATCGAGCTTGGCGACAAGATAAATATCGTTGTTCCAACAGGCAACTTCGGTAATATCCTTGCAGGCTACTATGCAAAGCATATGGGCGTTCCTGTTAATAAGCTTATCTGCGCTTCAAACGCAAATAACGTCCTCACAGACTTTATAAAGACAGGTATTTATGACAGAAACCGTCCGTTCCATACAACTATCTCACCTTCTATGGATATCCTTATTTCCTCTAACCTTGAAAGACTTCTCTATCACCTTAGCGGTTGTGACGACGCTCAGATAAGAGAGTGGTTCGGCAGCCTTTCCAAGACTGGCAGATATGAGGTAACAGACGAAGTGAAGAAGGCTATCGCTGACGAGTTCTATGCAGGCTGCTGCGACGATGAGCAGACAAAGGCTTGCATTAAGGAGATCTATGACGAGTATTCATACACCTGCGACACTCACACAGCCGTTGCAGTTAAGGTGTACAAGGACTATGCGGCTGCTACAGGCGACAAGACAAAGACTGTTATCGCTTCAACAGCAAGCCCATATAAGTTCTCAGGCTCAGTTCTTGCAGCTATCGGTAAGGATACAAACGCTGACGAGTTCGGTCTTGTTGACGAGCTTGCCGAGGTTTCAAAGATACCTGTTCCTGCTTCACTTGCTGCACTTAAGGATAAGGAAGTAAGATTCACAAAGGTGATCGACAAGGCTGATATGAAGGACTACATCTACTCAGCTCTGGGTATTTGATATGTACCCGTCCGACTATTGTCGGGCGGAGGTCAGCGCACAGCGTATGTCCACTGACCATGGCAAGGGAAATTAGCCTCTTGCCTTGAATGTCTTGCACTCTGTTTCGTCACAGCAGTTAGGGTCGGTGCAGGTACAGCCTACATTGATCTTGCCTGCGGTACATTCGCAGTTGTTGCTGTTGTAAACGCATTTGTCTACGTTGCAGTGGATACCGTAAATTCTATCCTTCTCCATTTGTACATCGCTCCTTCCGCAGCTTTTTGCTGCAAAAGTAGTATGTGCATGAGTGATTGGGATAATACATGAAGTTTCTGGAATGGAGGAAAAACCGTGAGCCTATTTGCCATTGCCGACTTGCATTTGTCGCTGGGTACAGATAAACCAATGGATATATTCGGCGGCTGGTCTGACTATGTGACAAAGCTTGAAACAAACTGGCAGAACAAAGTTCGTCCTGAGGACACCGTGGTGATACCCGGCGATATCTCGTGGGGAATGAGCCTTGAACAGTCCAGAATGGATTTTGAGTTTATAAACAAGCTCAACGGCAGAAAAATAATATCCAAGGGCAATCACGATTATTGGTGGAACACCAAGAACAAAATGGATAAATTTTTCGCAGAAAACGGTTTTGATACCATAAATATCCTGCATAACAATCATTACAGCTATGAGAGCTACGGCATATGCGGAACAAGAGGCTGGATAAGCGATAATGGTGAACCTGCAGATCAGAAGGTTCTGGCAAGGGAAGCAGGCAGACTTGCGCTCTCTATCGAGTCTGCTCAAAAGGCAGGCTTAGAGCCTGTGGTGTTTTTGCATTATCCGCCGCTTTTCGGCAATAGCTGCAATTATGATATGCTTGAAGTGCTTCATAAATACGGCATAAAAAAGTGTTTTTACGGACACCTTCACGGAAGAGCCCACGCTTATGCAATAAACGGCACTCGTGACGGAGTGGAATATCGGCTTATAGCTAGTGATTTCTTGCATTTTGACCCATTGGACATAACGAAAATTGTGCAAAGTGACAATTTATAAAAAAATGCTGGAAATGACAATATATTTGTGCTATAATGTATAAGATACATTTATATAATGGAGGAATAATAAATGAGTTTAAAAGCTACAAACAATGTTGAAACCAATAAGTACGAGCTTGAGATCGAGATCTCTGCTGAGGATTTTGAGGCTGCAATAGAGAAAGCTTATCTTAAAGCAAGAAAGAATATCGCTATGCCTGGCTTCCGTAAGGGCAAGGCTCCTAGAAAGCTTATCGAAAAGGAATACGGCGAGCAGGTATTTTTTGAGGACGCTGTAAATCTTCTGTACGCTCCTGTTGTAAACGGCGCAGTTGAAGAGTCCGGTCTGGAACTTGTTACTCGCCCAGAGGTAGAGGTAACTGAGATCAGCAAGGAAAACGGCGTAAAGCTTAAGGCAACTTGCATCACAAAGCCTGAGGTTGAAGTTAAGGACTATAAGGGTATAGAAGTTGAAAAAGTTGTCAATCCTGTAACTGATGAGGATATCAATAAGCAGCTTGACGCTCTCAGAGAGAAGAACGTAACAGTTGAAACTGTTGACGACAGAGCAGCTGAGAATGGTGACGACGTTGTTATCGACTTCGAGGGCTTCAAGGACGATGTTGCTTTCGAGGGTGGTAAGGCAGAAGATTTCACACTGTCACTTGGAAGCGGTCAGTTCATTCCTGGCTTTGAGGATCAGATCGTTGGTCACAATGCCGGTGAGGAGTTCGACATCAACGTAACATTCCCTGAGGAGTATCAGGTAAAGGAACTTGCAGGCGCACCTGCTGTATTCAAGATCAAGCTCAAGAGCATATCAAAGAAGGTTATGCCTGAGCTGGACGATGATATGGTAAAGGATTCAACAGAGTTCGATACAGTTGACGAATACAAGGCTGACGTTAAGAAGAAGCTTGAGGAAGCTAACGAGAAGCACGCTGATTCTGAGGTAGAGGCTAAGATATTCGATAAGGTCATCGAGAACATGACAGCTGAGATCCCACAGGTTATGTTTGACAACAGAGTAAACGAGATGATCAGCGAGCTGGAGCAGAGACTTGCACCACAGGGCATCTCACTTGATCTCTATATGCAGTATACAGGTCAGACTATCGACACTGTAAAGAAGGCATATGCTGAGCAGGCTGAGAAGCAGGTCAAGCTCAGACTTGCACTTGAAAAGATCGCAAAGCTTGAGAATATCGAGGTAACTGAGGACGAGCTTAAGGCTGAGTTCGATAAGCTTGCTGAGGCTTACAAGCTTGATGTTGACCAGATCAAGCAGTTTATCCATGATGACGACCTTAAGAAGGATATTGCAGTTGGCAAGGCTGTTGACCTTATCAAGGACGCAGCAGTTATAAAGTAAGATAATTTATGCTTTCGCCCGCATGACCTTATGCGGGCGAAAATAGATTAAGGAGGCAATTTTATGGCATTGGTACCTTATGTAGTGGAACAGACAAGCAGAGGCGAGAGAAGCTATGACATTTATTCCCGCCTGCTCAATGACAGAATAATCATGCTCTGCGACCAGATAGACGACGCAGTGGCAAGCGTAGTAGTGGCACAGCTGCTTTATCTTGAGGGACAGGATCCTGAAAAGGATATCGACCTGTATATAAACAGCCCTGGAGGAGTAATCACTGCCGGCATGGCTATCTATGATACTATCCAGTATATCAAGTGCGACGTGTCAACTATATGCATGGGTATGGCTGCTTCAATGGGTTCATTCCTGCTTTCGAGCGGCACAAAGGGTAAGAGATTTGCTCTGCCAAACAGTGAGATACTCATTCATCAGCCTCTTATCGCAGGCGGCGGAATTTCTGGTCAGTGTACAGATATCAAGATACATTCTGACCACATGGTAAAGACCAGAGAGAAGCTCAACAGGATACTTGCCCAGAACACAGGCAAGCCTATCGAGCAGATCAACATCGACACTGAGCGTGACAATTATATGACAGCTCAGGAGGCTCTTGAATACGGTCTTATCGACAAGGTAATAACTAACAGATAGGTTCGGTGAAATAAATGGCTAATGATACAATAAGAAAATGCTCGTTCTGCGGCAAGCCTGAGGACAAGGTTAGAACACTTTTTTCAGCAGGCACGAGCCACATTTGTGACGAGTGTGTACTTTATTGCTATAATGTTCTGGCTGAGCAGGAGGGACTTCCTACAACGAAGCAGCGTGGCAAGGGTAAAAATTCAGCTGACAGCGGCATAACCCTTAAGAAGCCTGCGGAGATAAAGGCAGTTCTTGATGAGTATGTTATCGGGCAGGAGGAAGCAAAGATAGCGCTTTCTGTTGCGGTATACAATCATTACAAGAGAATTTTGTCACTCAATGACGATGATGACGTAGAGATACAGAAAAGTAACGTTTTACTTCTTGGACCAACAGGAACAGGAAAGACTTTGCTTGCACAGACTTTGGCAAGGCTTCTGAACGTGCCTTTTGCTATTGCTGACGCTACTACGCTCACAGAGGCAGGCTATGTAGGCGACGATGTTGAAAACGTGCTTACAAGGCTTATTCAGGCGGCAGATTATAATGTTGAAGCGGCTCAGAACGGTATTATTTATATCGACGAGATAGATAAGATATCAAGAAAATCGGAGAACGTTTCTATCACAAGAGATGTAAGCGGTGAGGGCGTACAGCAGGCACTTCTTAAGATAGTAGAGGGCTGTGTGTCCAATGTGCCTCCACAGGGTGGCAGAAAGCACCCACATCAGGAGTTCATACAGATAGACACGAAGAATATTTTGTTTATCTGTGGCGGAGCTTTTGAGGGACTTGACAGTGTTATCAAGAAGCGTACAGAGTCATCTTCACTTGGTTTTGGCGGAAAGGTCAAGAGCAAGGAGGATGATAACAATGTGATGAAGAGGGTAGTGCCACACGATCTTGTTAAGTTCGGTATCGTACCGGAGCTTGTGGGCAGACTTCCTGTTATCACGGTTCTTGACGAGCTTGACGAGGACGCACTTTGCAGGATATTGACAGAGCCAAAGAACTCGCTTATCAAGCAATATACGAAGCTTTTCAAGCTTGACAACATCGATTTTGAGATCACAGAGGACGCCAAGCGAGAGATAGCCAAGAGGACTATTGAAGAAAAGACAGGAGCAAGAGGACTTAGGGCGATAGTTGAGAAGATACTCACAAAGCTCATGTTTGAAGCGCCGTCTGATGATGAGATAGTTGGCATAAAGATAACAGCTGAATGTGTTCGTGGCGAAGCAGAGCCTGAGATAACTCGTGCGGTAAGTTCGGCCAGAAAGAAAAAATAGTACAAATCTTTGTACAGATAAATGAGAGGCGGAGTATTCTGCCTCTTTTTTTGTTGCATATCTGCATTATCCGCACATTATTTATTTGTTTAACAAACCATGTAGGGGCTGGCGCCCTCGACAGTCCGCTTTTTGGACGTTACATCTTGTAATTTATTGCACAAACTTTGAGAAAACGCACAATTTGTGGTAGGGACGAGCATTGTTCGCTCGTTTCGGTCGCTTGCATAAATTTGTCACAATCAAAAAAATTCGACACTTCGATATCGGGACGTCTGCATTTTGTTGTTTACGATACGAGGTCATGAAGCTAATGGGCGACACTCCCCACTTTGACCGCATTTTCCCTTGAATTATGCGGAAATATGTGCTATACTAAAGAAAATACACTATAGGGGGTATCCATATGAATGAACTTATCCAACAGTTTATTACTGATGAAGTCACTGCTCTTACTTACTCCGACCTTTGGAACTTCGTCAACTCCAACTCCATTTGCCGTGGTACTTTCGAGGGCAATAATCACATGATCATGAAAATCTCCTCTAATCAATTCATTATTTATCGTATTTGCCTTGGTATGGAAAACACCAAATATCAGGAAGCTGTTCTTGTTGCAAAAACCTACCTGCTTAAAAAGATAAACAGCATGGCTTATCAGCTTCATTTAGAGGATATTCAGAACATTTTAGACTAATTGCTTTTTAAGGAGATCATAAAATGAGTGTGCCTTTGGCTGAACGAATTAGACCCAAGACCCTTGATGATATTGTGGGACAGACCCACCTGCTGGGCGAAAATAAACCTCTCAGGCGTATTATCGAAAGCGGTAAAATACCGAATATGATTTTTTATGGTCCGTCAGGTGTTGGCAAAACCACGGTCGCAAGAATGATAGCAAATAATGCTAATATGACTATGCATAAGCTCAACGGCACAAGTGCTTCTATTGCGGATATCAAGCAGATAGTTGCTGAAACTGAGACACTCAGCGGCATTAATGGTATTTTGCTTTATCTTGACGAGATACAGTATCTTAACAAAAAACAACAGCAATCGCTTCTTGAATACATTGAAAACGGCAAGATAACTCTTATCGCTTCTACCACTGAAAATCCGTATTTTTATGTGTACAATGCCATAATCAGTCGTTCAACTGTGTTTGAGTTCAAGCCGCTGACTTCGGAGGAGATATTGCCTGCAATAAAGCGTGCTTTTCAGCTTATGGCTGATGAGCTGGGACTGAAACTGCGTCTTGAAAATGGCGTGTTGGAGCATATCGCAAGGGGCTGCGGCGGTGATGTGAGAAAGTCAATAAATACAGTTGAGCTTTGCATACTTTCGGGGGATAATGACGGCGAAAAGCTCACCGTGAACCTTGATAATGTGAAGCTTCTAACTCAGCGCAGCAATATGCGTTATGACCGTGCAGGAGATGAGCATTATGATATCCTGTCGGCTTTGCAGAAGTCCATAAGAGGTTCTGACGAGAACGCCGCACTTCATTATGCCGCACGGCTTATAGAAGCAGGGGATATCATTTCTCTGTGCAGACGGCTGCTTGTTATCGCAAGCGAGGATATTGGACTTGCGTATCCTATGGCGGCGGTAGTGACGAAATCCTGCGTTGATTCGGCATTGCAGTTGGGACTGCCTGAAGCAAGGATACCATTGGCGGAAGCTGTGGTTCTTCTTGCCACTGCTCCAAAATCAAATTCTGCTGAATCAGCAATAGACGCAGCTTTAGCAGATGTTAGAAATGGTGATTTCGGAGATTATCCACGGCACTTGCAGAATAAGCATTTTGACGGCGAGGGCGCAAAAGTGAAAGGACAGCACTATCTTTATCCTCACGATTATCCAAATCATTGGGTAAAACAGCAGTATCTGCCTGATAAGCTTGTGGGGAGGACTTATTATCAGTATGGTGAGAATAAGACGGAGCAAATGGCGAAAGCGTATTGGGAGAAGATAAAGAAGTGAGAAATGAAAAATCAGTTAAGAGTGAAGCGTTCTTGTGGCTGTAGATCATATTCTACAAAAATAAATCGCCTTGGGCGATACCTTAATTCCTCACTCCTCACTTCTCAATCAAAAAAAATTTTCGTTGACATCAAAAGAAAAATACGTTATAATAAAAGAGAACGGAATGTCCGTAAAATTTTATGATGGGAGTAATTTCGATGAAAATAATGGATACTATCGGCTTTGTTGAAAATGTCGATAAAGAAGTCGGCGAAGCAATGGAAGCCGAGCTGGCAAGACAAAGAAGAAATCTTGAGCTTATCGCAAGCGAAAATATCGTTTCACCTGCCGTTATGGCTGCAATGGGTTCTGTGCTTACTAATAAGTATGCTGAGGGATATTCTGGCAAGAGATATTATGGCGGCTGTCAGTGCGTTGACGTTGTGGAGGATATAGCTGTTGAAAGAGCCTGCAAGCTTTTCGGTGCTAAGTATGCTAACGTTCAGCCACATTCCGGCGCTCAGGCTAACACTGCTGTTTATTTTGCTCTTCTTAAGCCTGGCGACACTGTTATGGGCATGAGCCTTGACGCTGGCGGACACCTTACACACGGCTCGCCTGTAAATCTTTCAGGTAAGTATTTCAATTTTGTTCCTTACGGCGTAAATGACGAGGGTTATATCGACTACGAGGCTCTTTACAAGCAGGCTAACAAGTGCAGACCTAGACTTATTGTTGCCGGTGCAAGTGCTTATCCAAGAGCTATCGACTTTGAGAAGCTTTCTGAGATAGCAAAGGCTGTTGGTGCATATCTTATGGTAGATATGGCGCATATTGCAGGACTTGTTGCTGCAGGCTGCCATCAGTCACCGGTACCATATGCTGACATTGTTACAACAACAACACATAAGACCCTGAGAGGACCAAGAGGAGGACTTATACTCACAAACAACGAGTATATTGCTAAGAAGATAAATTCTGCTATTTTCCCAGGCACACAGGGCGGTCCTCTTATGCACGTTATCGCTGCAAAGGCAGTTTGCTTTGGCGAGGCTCTCAAGCCTGAGTTCAAGGCATACGGTGAGCAGATCGTAAAGAATGCACAGGCTCTTGCAAAGGGACTTCTTGACAGAGGATTCAATCTCGTATCAGGCGGCACAGACAATCATCTTATGCTTGTTGACCTCAGACCATTCCACATCACAGGCAAGGAATTTGAGAAAAAGCTTGACGAGGTTTACATCACTGTAAACAAAAATGCTATCCCTAACGACCCTGAGAAGCCATTTGTAACCAGCGGTGTAAGAGTTGGTACAGCGGCAGTTACCACAAGGGGACTTGTTGAGGAGGACATGGACGTTATTGCAGAGTGTATGTATCTCACAGCAACAGACTTTGACAATAAGGCTGATGAAATCAGAGAAAAAGTAAACGCTATCTGCAAGAAATATCCACTTTACGAATAATTGTACGGATTTATATACTGTTGATACACAAAGGGAGCGGCTTAGGTCGCTCCCTTTTTTCTCAATAATATATGAATAAATCTCTCTTTTGGTTGATTTTTAACAGAGATCGTGTTATAATAATCTTTTAGAGTATAATTAAAAGGTGGGATATACTTTGCCAATTAAAATACCAAATGACCTTCCTGCGTTTCAGACGTTGGAAAAGGAGAATATATTCGTTATTCCCGATGACAGAGCCGCTCATCAGGACATTCGTGCCTTGAAGATCGCTATTGTCAATCTCATGCCTGACAAAATTGCGACAGAAACGCAGCTTCTGCGTCTTTTGAGCAACACCCCTCTTCATGTTGACATCGACCTTATTCAGATGAGCAGTCATATGTCAAAGAACACATCTATCGAGCATATGCTTGCTTTCTACAAGAATTTTGACGAGGTGTGTGATAACCGATATGACGGTCTTATAATCACCGGTGCGCCTGTTGAGCAAATGGAGTATGAAGACGTTGATTACTGGGACGAGCTTTGCAGAGTTTTTGAATGGTCAAAGACCAATGTTTTCTCAACTATCCACATATGTTGGGGCGCTCAGGCCGGACTTTATTATCATTATGGCGTTCCCAAATATCCTTTGAAAGAGAAGATGTTTGGCAATTTCAAGCACCATATCGACTATCCCGAAAGCATTATTCTTAAAGGCTTTGGAGATGTTTTCCATTGTCCGCACTCACGCCATACTGAGGTGCGTCGTGCAGATATCGAAAAGGTGGACGATCTTATAGTGGTGGCAGTGTCAAACGAGGCTGGTGTGCATCTTGTTTCAGATAAGACGCAAAGACAGTTTTTCCTGTTCGGTCACTGGGAATATGATCGTGAGACCCTTGCAAAAGAGTATTTCAGAGATAAGGAAAAGGGGTTGCCTATACAGATACCATATAGCTATTTTCCTGACGATGATCCGCAAAACAAGCCTATTTTCAATTGGAGCTGTTCAGCTAATCTGCTTTATTCAAACTGGCTCAACTACTGCATTTATCAGAAAACGCCATATGATCTTAATGAGCTTGAGCCACTGGGGGCTGCGCAATGAAGAACGGCAGACATATAGCTGAGTTTTACGGCGTTGGAGTAATGCTCGCAATAGTGGGCGGCTATCTTGACGCTTATACCTACATCAGCCGTGACCATGTTTTTGCAAATGCACAGACAGGTAACATGGTGTTGTTGGCTATCAATATCAAAGAGGGAAGCTGGCTGAAGGTCTTTCTTTATCTCATGCCTATACTGTCCTTTATGCTTGGCGTGCTGATAGTGGAAGCTGTGAAGCTGAAATTCAATGAACACCCGAGGATACATTGGCATAGGATCATAATCGGTGTGGAGCTTGTGGTGCTGACTATTGTGGGATTTATCCCTGACGGTACGCTTAACACATTGGCGAATATCCTAGTTTCTTTTACCTGTGCAATGCAGGTGGAGGGTTTTAGGAAAATGGACGGAAAGCCTTTTGCTACCACGATGTGTACTGGCAATCTTAGAAGCGGTACGGATAACCTGTTTCAGTATTTGAAAACTAAGGATAAGCAGAAGCTTAGTAATGCAATGCAGTATTATGGCATAATCCTTTGCTTTATAAGCGGAGCGGCAGTGGGTGCATTTGTCACAGAATTGCTTGAAACTAAAGCGGTGTTTGTTGCTTTGACAGGTCTTGTTGTTGCTCTCTGCATTTTAAGAAGCGACGACGATAAATTAGCAGATGGTAAGTGACGATCACCTACAAGCTTCAGGACAGAAATATCTTACAAAAGCAAATATCAAGGAGGTAATGTAAAATGGTATATACTGTAACATTCAATCCTGCTGTCGACTATGTTGTCCATACAGGGGAAATGAAGCTTGGGTCTACCAACCGCTCAGATAGGGAAGAGATGTATTTCGGTGGCAAGGGTATAAATGTGTCTGTAGTTCTTAGAGAGCTGGACATTCAGTCAAAGGCACTTGGCTTCACTGCAGGCTTCACAGGTGAAGCTATCGAGAACGGACTGGCGGAAATGGGAATTGATACAGATTTTGTTCATCTCAAAAACGGTAATTCCCGTATAAATGTGAAAATAAAATCTGCTGAGGAAACAGAGCTGAATGGTCAGGGTCCTGATATAGATGATGAGGCTGTGAATAAGCTTTTTGCAAAGCTTGATAAGCTTCAGGACGGAGATACGCTTATACTCGCAGGAAGCATACCTGCCTCGCTGCCTTCAGATATCTATGAGAAGATACTCGAAAGGCTCGCGCACAAGAATATCAGAACAGTAGTGGACGCAACAAAAGACCTGCTTCTCAATGTGCTTAAATATAAACCTTTCCTTATCAAGCCTAACAACCACGAGCTTGGCGAGATGTTCGGAGTGACCCTCACTGCTGATGATGAAATAGAAAAATACGCACGTAAGCTTAAAGAAATGGGCGCTGTGAACGTGCTTATCTCAATGGCAGGGGACGGTGCAATGCTTATTGACGAAAACGGTGAAATACATCGCTGTGGAGTATGTAATGGTAAGGTGAAAAATTCCGTTGGTGCAGGCGATTCAATGGTGGCAGGCTTTACCGCCGGTATATTGCAGGGCGATTATGAATATGCTCTTAAACTTGGCACAGCTGCTGGCGGTGCGACTGCTTTTTCTGACGGGCTTGCTCAAAAAGAAAAGATCGCAGAGCTTCTTGAAACTCTCTGAAAAAATATAGGGACAG
Source organism: Ruminococcus sp. AM43-6 (assembly GCF_003461785.1). Lineage (NCBI taxonomy): Bacteria > Bacillati > Bacillota > Clostridia > Eubacteriales > Oscillospiraceae > Ruminococcus > Ruminococcus sp. AM43-6. Next base: position 10,951 of record NZ_QTXU01000004.1, on the reverse strand, counting down.
GGAGGAAATATTATGAGAATAGTTGACCTATTGAAAAAAGGGTATTACTCTTAATGACCTGACAAGTCAAAAGGCACTGGCTTCAATTGGAAGCCAATGCCTTTTTTATCTCTTGTTTTGCTGTGAAAACAAGTACAAATTATAGTACAAATAAGATTACAAGTACAAAAATATGTACGTTTATCACACGAATTCAGAGCATATATTTTTGTAACATTCATTGGTGGAATAGACCCATTTTGTGAGCCTGCCGCTGGTGATGAAATAGTTTATCTTTGAGGGAAAAACGCTGTTTTCAAATACGTCTACGATAATGAGCTTTACTTTCATTTTTTCGGGGATAAGAGCTTTTATGTAAACACTTGCTGCCTGCCCCACACGCACATTTTCTCTTGGTTCTGCAAGCCCTGCAAGGTTCGGAGCAAGCTCTATAAAAATACCGTATGGTTCAATGGAGCGTACTATCCCGCCTACGGTTTCTCCTGTGGAGAACAATGCTGCATTTTCTTCCCATGTGCCTAAAAGTTCCTTGTGAGAAAGGCATATCCTGTCCTCCTCACAGCTTTTTACCACAGCATATATGTCCTGACCGTTGAAAAATCTGTCGTTGGGGTGGGTGATGCGTGAGACGGATATGGCGTCTATTGGTATAAGTGAAGGAAGACCACAGCCTATGTCAACAAAGCACCCGAAAGGCTCAAGGTGTGTTACCTTTGCCGGTATAACGTCCCCTGATGTGAGTGTACTTATATATCGCTCAATGCACTCTTCCTGTGCAAGACGCCTTGACAACCTGCATATGACCTCGCCCTTTTCGTGAACAATATCGGTCACCTTGAAGCATACCGTTTTGTTTACCCTGGAAAGTAATGCTATGTCTTTTGTTTTGCCTTCTTGTATTCCGATTGCTCCCTCTGATCTTGGGATCATTCCTTTGCCAAAGGGAAGCTCTACTATTATGTTGTGTTCGCTGTCACAAAGCACAGCATGACCCTCCAGTATCGATCCCTGAGCCATTGCCTCAGCCATTGTTCGTTCGCTTTGAAGATAATATCGGTTTTCAGGGCTGTTGAAGATCTTGCCCTCAGGTAAATATTTTTTCATTATTTTGCCTCTTTCCCCACAGATTTTTTTAAAACAGCAGGATCTCTGTGGTTGATCCATTGATTTTGTTCATATTCTGCACATATTTTCTTTGTGATAATTGTGCGTGAACTCTTGCTGATACAGTAAATTAATATTCAATGTGCTGAAATATTAGTACAATTTTTATATTCTTTGCTTCAAATTATAAACAAAAATCAAAAAAACTATAAAAAAGCTTGACAAATGCAAATGGACGTGTTACAATAGTGTAGTAATTTGTAATCAGTTTGTAACTTTCTTAACCGTTATCGTTACAGATTGATACATAATTTTAATCGACCGTAATAAAATTAAATAGCGGCACTGACATGACCGCCGCTAATTAAAAGAAAGGGTGTGAATTGGCAATGCAGCGTGTATGCGTTGTAAAGCCGTATTATTAATGGATCATTCAGCAAGTTTTATTTCAGCAAAGAATAAGTCACTGAAAGTGATAGTTATGTTCATTGCAGCACTTATGACATTTTTGGTAATGACAGAGGGATTTAGTGCCGATGCTGCTGCGGCAAAGCTTTCGACTCCTAAGATGACCGCTCAGATCAACTATGGAAGTGACTTCACTCATCCGTATAACAAGCAGACAAACACTATCAAGGTGCATTGGAGCAAGGTAAGAGGTGCTTCAAGCTATGAGCTGTACATCAAGGGCGGCAAATATAAGAGCTGGAAGAAATACAAGACAGTCAAGAATACGAACTGCACTGTTACAGGTCTTAAGAGAACGACTTCATATCAGTTCAGAGTTAAGGCTGTAAACGGCTCAGCCGCTTCTGCTTACTCAAAGACACAGACAATAAAGACAGCGAGAATGGACTTCAACAAGGCAGGCTGGGAAGCAATGTGCCGTATAGTTTATCATGAGGTCGGTAAGATGTCAGGCTCAGAGTGGGATAAGCCAATCGTTTATGTTGCAGATTGTGTTGCAAACCAGTATGTTGCCGCAAAGTACACAAGGAATGCAATGTGGAGATCCTACTATGCAAGATATAACAATATTCAGGATATCATTTATAGAAGCGGTGGATTTATGTCATCTGCACAGCTCTCAAGGGACGGAGCAAATTATTCAAACGTTTCCAGAAGAGTGAAGCGGGCAGTTTTTGGCGCAGTATACGGCAAAACTCACCTTAATGGTATTGCTAATGACTATAATGTTTACTTCTGGTGCAACAGAAGCTACAAGACAAACAGCAGCAAGATAGCTTACTCGTTTAAAATTCCTTGGGGTTACTTCAATGTCTGGAGAACCTATTGGGGATAATTGTAATACTATTATAGAATTATGTGAAAGAAGAGCAGAACAAAGCGTCTGCTCTTTTTTCGTTGACAAGAATGTAGCGGTGTGGTAAAATGAAGTTGATAAAAGCAGGGAGGAATCAGAATGCTTGTTGGTGCGGTCGGCTATAATTATCGCCATAGAAAAGATTTTATTATGGATTGTCCTCAAGGGGTGGGCTGTCCCCTTATATTGCTCATAAAAGAACCGTCGGTGTTCGTTATAAATGGTATCGAGCATAGGGCAGAGAAAAATTCTTTTATCCTGCTTTCACCGGATACCCCCGTGAAATACCATGCCGCAGAAGAGTTTTATACTGATGATTGGCTGTATTTCAATTATGAGCAGGGCGATAATGAAAAATTTGAAAAGCTTGATATTCCAAAAGATACACTGGTATACCTTGGAAATATCGATGAGCTTAGTCAGATAATGCGCTCGGTAGCATATGAGTATCAGCTCATGAAAGAGGGGCATGAGGAAGTAACACGGTGCTATATGGAGATCTTTTTGTTAAAGCTTGCAAGACAGCTAAAGTGTACAGACAAGAAGTCCTGTATTATTACTGACAGGAACAGCCGCTTTATGCAGCTTAGAGCGTACATATACGCAATGCCTGAGGACATCGCAGACGTAGGCAGCATGGCATGGGATATGGGTATAAGCAGGTCAAGCTTTCAGCATATGTATAAGAAAATGTTTGGAGTGAGCGTCATGACAGACGTTATAAGCGCACGAATGGAAAGAGCCAGTCAGCTTCTTGCAACGACAAATCTCAGCGTAAGGGAAGTGGCTGAGAGGTGCGGTTATACTAATGAATATGGTTTTATGAAGCGGTTTAAAATGCACTTTGGAAAAACTCCAACGGAGTTTCGGAGTATGCTCTGACAACGGTGGATAAACTTTAGACGGCATAAGAAAAGAGGTCAAGGAATGTGTCCCTGACCTCTTTTATGTTATTTTATTCTTCAACAAATACAGCGGCCGAGCCTTTAATAACATCGTTAGTGTCATAACGCGGAGCGACAGTGTAATAGTCCTCAACGTCATAGCCTGCGTCGCCAAAAGGTGATTTGAAGCATGGGTTTATCCAAATAGCGTTACACCCCGGCTTGCAGATCTAGTCATGATAATTACTCTTGAATATATTTATTAGTCTTCCATGCCCTTCATGTATTCCACGAACTGCTTTGCAACTCTTGGTGAACGTCCTGCTCTTGAAAGCGCATAAGCCTCAGCCTTTTGAAGCACCTCGTCGATAGGAGTTTTAAGCTCGTATTGCTTTGCAAGCTTCTCAACTACGTCAAGGTATATCTTCTTGTCAGGCTTCTGATAAGTAACAGTAAGTCCGAAACGGTCTGACAGTGAAAGAAGCTCCTGCATGGTGTCTTTAAAGTGTATCTCGTCACCCTCTCGTGAGGAGAACGTTTCGTGTACAAGATGTCTTCTGTTTGAGGTAGCATAAATGCAGAGATTGTCCGCAGTTGATGAAACGCTGCCCTCAAGGATAGCTTTCAGTGCCGCAAAATCATCATCGTCCTCTGTGAATGAAAGATCGTCTATGAAGATGATGAACTTCAATGGATTTTTGCTTACCGTTTCTACAATGGCCGGTATCTCATGGAGCTGCTTCTTTTTAAGCTCAATAAGTCTGAGACCCTTGCAGGCATATTCGTTTGCTATTGCCTTGACAGTTGAGGACTTGCCTGTACCGCAGTCACCATAAAGCAGAACGTTGTTGGCAGGCTTGCCTTTCAAAAGCGCAAGAGTGTTGTTGATGACTTCCTGACGCTCACGTTCGTAATTGTGCAGGTCTGAAAGCTTTATATCGTCAGGATATTCAACCGGAACTATCTTTCCGTCTTTGATAACAAATACATGATACTGTGAGTAAATGCCATATCCGTACTGACCGATAGCGTGTATACGGTCGGCATATATCTGTGAGAAGTCAAGCTTTTGTGTAGCATATCTCGGCAGAAAGCCGTCATAGTCTATCTTTGAGATTATCTCGTCGCATGGTATCTGTGAAAGCTCCTCGATAACGGCAAGCTCGTTTGCAAGACATTCCTCCAAAAGCGCACCTGTCTCCTTGCCCTCTCCCTTTTTAAGCATAAAAAGGTTTTCATTTTCAAGAACCAGCTTGAGCATATATTCTGTAAGATTATCCGAATATGCAAAAAGCTCAGCCACAAAATCTGAGTATTTTTCTATAGCCATGTCGCTGTCAGATTCGCATACAGCAAGTGTGTCAAGTAGCTTTTCAAATACAGGAACTTCATGTAAGCTCTTGAATATTACTAATGTGTGCGCCTGACGGCAGAGTGCCTTAAAATCGTGCATTATGAACACTTCTTTCTTCATATTGTATATTTATTCTTTATTATACAACATATCATTACTTTTCGTCAACATCTACATTGCACGATTTTAACAAAAAACATTACCGCTTTTTGTAGCTTAAAGCAAAATATTTTTGCCCGTTATGATTTACTTTTGTTTTGAAAAATGCTATAATACTATAATAGACCATTATAGAAATAAAAGGAGAAATGGATATGACGGACAAAAACGTATCTATCATGAATATCGGCAGTATGGGTTATCTTCCACAGGTATTCAAAAAGATAGAGAATGAAAAAAAGCTTAACATTGTTTATTTGGGCGGCTCCATAACAATGGGCTGTAATGCTACAAAAACTGAGTTAAGATATGTTGACCGCAGTGCAAAATGGTGGCAGACGAATTTTCCTGAGGCGGAGATAAGCTACTTCAATGCCGGTATTGGTGCAACTACCTCGCAGTTTGGGGTGGCAAGAGTGCAGGAACACGTCCTTGACAAACAGCCGGACCTTGTTTTTGTTGAGTTTTCGGTAAACGACAGCAGTTCGCCCCTATTTATGGAAACATACGAGAGCCTTGTAAGACGTCTGCTGAAAGCTGAGAGCGTCAAGGCAGTTGTGCTTATAAACAATCTTTTCTACGATACAGGCACAAATGCACAGGGTATACATAACGCTATCGGTCTGCACTATGACCTGCCTATCGTCAGTGTAAGAAACTACATTTTCCCTGAGATACAGCTTGGCAACGTTTGTCTTGCAGACTACACAGCGGATATGCTCCACCCTACAGACCTAGGTCACAAGATGATAGCTGATCTTATCTGCAATCTGCTTGATACAGAATATTCATACTATAAGAAGCTCGGCGCAGAGAAGAAGCCTTCACTTCCTGAGCCTTTCACTGCAAGCAGATATGAGGATGCACAGCGTTTTCAGAACTATAGCTGTTCGCCCGTTATGGAGGGCTTTGAGCCTGATACTCATGCGGCAGAGCAGTGGAGCGATCCATTCAAGGGCGGTTGGATAGCTCACAAGCAGGGAAGTTGTATTAAATTCAACGTGAGCGGCGGTATTATAATGGTGCAATACAGAAAGACTATCAACAAGCCTGCGCCTGTTGCATATGCTGTCATAGACGGTGACAGGCAGAACAAGGTTCTTCTTGACGCAAACTTTGACGAGGATTGGGGAGACCTTTGCTGTCTTGATGAGATATACAGCGGAGCAAAGGGAGAACACACCGTTGAGATAGTTATTGACACAGAGGGTAAAGAAAATAGCGATTTTATGCTTATTTCTGTCATTACAGCAAACAAATAGAAACGTAAACAAGTGAAAAATTTTACTCGAATCTATTGACTTTATGACATAACGATTGTATAATAAATATATATTATTAAATTAGGAGGCATTCTCTAATGAACGATTTTTTCAAAATTGCTGACAAGTACCTCAAGCCGGTAACTACTGGTGCAGGTGTTGTTCTGGGTCTTGCAGTTACATATGCGGCAGGAAGCTATCTTTCAGGTATGAGCAAGCTGTATGGCGGTTTCTACACGTTCATGTATGTACTGTTCTGGATAGCATTTGTTCTTCTTGTTATTTGCGGCATTTATGCACTCTTCAAGAAGTATGCAGGTTCTGTTCCACAGCAGAACGCTCAGCAGACATACGCACAGCCACAGGTTCAGGCTGCACCACAGGGTGAAAAGTTCTGTCCTACTTGCGGAGGTAAAGTTCCTGCCGGAAATCAGTTCTGCCCTAACTGCGGCAACAAGATAAACTAAGTTAAAAGCTTTGCAGATAAAACGCCCTTGATTTTCAAGGGTGTTTTTTTTGTTAGAAAACGCACAAAAGTATGCCAAATGGGGAATAAATATGTGCAGTTTGGAAAAAGTGAAAAAATTCTCGAAAACCCCTTGACAAATGGGCGGAAAATTGGTATAATAATTAAGTCGTTGCAGGACGATATGAGTTATTAGCTCAGTTGGCAGAGCATTTGACTTTTAATCAAAGGGTCCGGGGTTCGAATCCCCGATAGCTCACCACTAGGGAAATATCCTTAGTCAAAATCACGCCTTACTTTGTTGGGGCGTGATTTTTTTATGTCTGTTATATGTGATGATAAATGGACAAGCAAGTGGTGATGAGAGAGCGACATCAGGACGCTACTACAACGCATTTATCCAACAAAAAAAGCAGCCCCAACGGACTGCTTTTTCTGAGCTTTCGCTTGATCCTTATATGACAAAAAACTATCTGGTTACGTTAAATGCACCCATTTGTGGATAAACAGCGCTTTCGCCAAGTTCTTCTTCAATTCTGAGAAGCTGATTGTACTTTGCAACACGTTCGCTTCTGCTTGGTGCGCCTGTCTTTATCTGGCAAGTGTTAAGAGCAACTGCAAGGTCAGCGATAGTTGTGTCTGCTGTTTCACCTGAACGGTGTGAAGAAATCGCAGTGTAGCCTGCCTTATGAGCCATTTTGATAGCCTCAAGTGTTTCAGAAACTGAACCTATCTGATTGAGCTTGATAAGGATAGAGTTGCCGCAGCCAAGGCTGATGCCCTTTGCAAGTCTTTCTGTATTTGTTACGAACAGATCGTCGCCAACGAGCTGCACCTTGCCGCCAAGCTCCTTAGTGAGAAGCTGCCAGCCCTCCCAGTCCTCTTCGTCGAGAGCGTCCTCGATAGAGATGATAGGGTATTTTTCAACGAGTTTCTTCCAGTGTTCGATAAGCTCGGCAGAAGTAAATTTTGTGCCGGCCTTTGGAAGAACGTACTCGCCCTTCTTTGAGCCTTTCCACTCGCTTGAAGCAGCGTCCATTGCTATCATGAAGTCCTTGCCAGGCTCATAACCTGCATTCTTAACAGCTTCGAGTATATACTGGATAGCTTCCTCGTCGCTTGCAAGGTCAGGAGCGAAGCCGCCCTCATCGCCTACAGAAGTAGCAAGTCCCTTTGATTTAAGCAGGGCGGCCAGAGCGTGGAAAACCTCAGCACACCAGCGTAGAGCTTCCTTAAAGCTTGGAGCACCAACTGGCATTATCATAAACTCCTGAACGTCAACAGTGTTTGCAGCATGAGCGCCGCCGTTAAGAATGTTCATCATAGGAACAGGAAGTCTGTTTCCTGAAATGCCGCCGAGGAATCTGTAGAGAGGGATATCAAGAGAGATAGAAGCCGCTCTTGCGGCAGCGATAGAAACAGCGAGGATAGCGTTAGCACCAAGCTTTGACTTATCCTTAGTGCCGTCAGCCTTTATCATAGCCTTATCAACGGCATAGATGTCAGAAGCGTCAAGACCGCAGACAGCGTCATTGATAGCAGTGTTGATGATCTCAACTGCTTTTGTTACGCCCTTTCCGCCATATCTGCCCTTATCGCCGTCACGAAGCTCAAGGGCCTCAAACTCGCCTGTTGATGCACCGCTTGGTGCAGTGCCTCTGCCCACTGTTCCGTCTGCGAGATATACCTCAGCTTCAACAGTTGGGTTTCCTCTGGAATCCAAAATTTCACGTCCGATTACTTTTACGATCTCAAGATAGTTCATAATATAAGCTCCTTTTTAATATTATGCAGACTACCCGAACGCACCACCATTCGGGCTGATGACATTTCGCTCTTGTCATCATAGAGAAGTCTGCATGATCTATTCTCACTAGGTTAGTAACTACTAACCACATTTATTTTACCACGGGCGAGGCCGTATGTCAATCTTAGTTAGGCATAACTAATATATTTTATAGGTATGCACAAAAGTTGTACTGCCTGCAGACATGGCTATTGACTTTTTGAACAACAGATAAGCTTTGCGAAACTTTTCGTTTGTTATTATTGACAAGCTTTGTGAGAATATTCGTTTTGGGCGTGATCTTATTTATGCTGAAAACCGCACAAAGCATGGTAGGGTATAGAAAAAGCGGTGCAGAGATTTTTCTCCCACACCGCCTTGATTTATTTCTCATTTCTCATTTCTCATTTAACTCTGCAAGTGCATTCGCCATTCTTAGATCGCTGTCTGTGGTTATCTTGAAATTCAATGCGTCCCCGACGACAAGGTATATATCCTCATTGCAAGCTGTAAACACAGAACAAGTATCCGTCAGCTTTTTATTTTGCTCCTCGCTAAGCGAATAATAATTCTTCCTCAGATCCAAAAGTCTGAAAGTTTGCGGAGTTTGCGCCTGATAAAGCTCGCTTCTGTTAAGCGTTTCCCTGACCTTTTCGCCGTCTGATCTTATTATGGTATCAGCCGCAGGCATATAAGTTCCGCAGGCTGAATGTTCCCTCATCGCCTCGATATTGTCCTTTATTATCTTCTCCGTCACAAACGGTCTTACAGCGTCATGGGTGAGTATTATGTCCCCCTCATTCTCACCATGTTCAGCGACTATTGCCTCAGCTATGTTCATAACAGTGCCGTTTCTGTCCGCTCCGCCGTCTATGACTCTTACACGCTCTTTGTCTATCCCGAAGCGTTCAAAAAGCTCGTCAGTGTATTCGTGCCAGTCAGGTTTTATGCCCACATAAACCATATCTATTTCCTCCACTGCAAGAAACGCTCTCACTGTTCTGACAATAACAGGCACTCCGCCTATCTCTATAAACTGCTTTGGTATAACCGCACTTTTTACCCTAGAGCCACAGCCTCCTGCAACTATCCCTGCAAATATCATTTTATCTTCTCCTCATATAAAAAAAAGTTCGGGACAGCCGTCCGCCCCGAACTTTATCGTTGTGTATTGAATTTACTTTATGCCGTATTTTTTCAGCAGAGCTTCGATCTTTGTGTGTGGGTCGATGACCTGTGAAATTGACTTGTCATGATTGAGTGATGCAATGAAGTAAGCAATGTACTTAGAGCAGTCTACCTCGTAGAACCATGGGCTTGAAAGCAGCTCAGGAGTTCTGTATGTGAGGTTTGTGCCGAATACACCGTCGATGATACCGTCAGCATAAGCCTTGTTGAATGCTTCAAGACCATTTGTGAAAATTGGATAAGTAGCATAGCAGTAGATCTTGTTAGCTTTACGCTTTTTAAGCTCTACAGCGATATCCAGCATAGACTCGCCTGATGAGATGATATCGTCAGCGATGAAAACGTCCTTACCGGCAACGTCATTACCCATGTATTCGTGAGCAACGATAGGGTTTCTGCCGTCGATGATAGTTGAATAATCTCTTCTCTTGTAGAACATACCAAGGTTTACACCCAGAACAGAAGCGTAGTACATATTTCTGTTGATAGCGCCCTCGTCAGGGGAGATTATCATGAAGTGATCCTTGTCAGGTCTGAAATCTGAAAGGTTTTTAAACATTGCCTTGAGAACCTGATAGGAAGGGATTATGTTGTCAAGACCCATGAGCGGAACAGCGTTCTGTACTCTTGGGTCGTGAGCGTCAAAAGTAAGGATATTTGAAACGCCCATAGCCTGAAGCTCCTGAAGAGCAACTGCACAGTCAAGAGATTCTCTGTAGTTTCTTCTGTGCTGTCTGCCGCCGTAAAGGGAAGGCATGATGATGTTTATTCTGTGAGCCTTACCGCCTGCAGCCTGGATTATTCTTTTAAGATCCTGATAATGATCGTCAGGTGACATACTGTTTTCCCTGCCGAAATAGTTGTATGTGCAGCTGTAGTTTCCTACGTCGCAGAGAATGAAAAGATCGTCGCCTCTGATAGATGACTTGATAAGACCCTTGCCGTCACCGGAAGAAAATCTAGGACAAACAGCCTCAACAAGGAAAGTATCCTTAACAAATTCGTTTTCGTTAGCCCATTTTGTAAGATAACCGTCTACCTTCTTGCCAAGCTCGGAAGCGCCTGCCATAGCGATAAGACCAAGCGGTGCAACTCTTGAGTCATTGTCGAACAATACATTGTCAGCATTACCCATTATTATCATATCCTCCAATACTAAATGTTGTCTGACCTCAGGTCAGTACGAAACATAACAATATACCTATATTATACTTTATAAATCCCGATTTTACAATAGTTTTTTCGCAAATAATAAATTTTTCTCACTTTTCACAAAAAACACACTGTTACTGCGGTACATTTAGACACAAAAATCAAGTAAACGTTTCCTAACCGAATGATAGGTAAACTTTTTTTGCATATATAAAAAATGTAGGTTTGTCAATCATATTGGACACTATTATTAAGAAATTCGATAGGCGAAA
>NZ_QTXU01000039.1:0-16212 GCF_003461785.1 Ruminococcus sp. AM43-6 | reverse complement strand
TTGTCTATCTCTCTTTTCTTTTTTCTTAATTTTGTCCAATATCTATTGTAGCACTACAGTGCATGGCTTGTTCTGGTACAAATGCCCTTGACAAAATGCCTATATCATACTATAATAATATGGTATAAATCTTTCGGCAAACGCCGAAACACCGAAAGGAGGATATGCTTTTCAAAGGTCGAAAGGCATGATCTGGATATGATTAAGGACGTACAGGAAAAAATTCTTCAGTTAAAGAAAGAAAACGATATTTGTATACTTGCGCACAGCTATCAGGCTAAGGAGATAGTAGAGATAGCAGATATTACGGGTGATTCATACAAGCTAAGCGTTGAGGCGCAGAAGGTCTCAAACAAAAACATACTTATGTGCGGAGTGCATTTTATGGCTGAGGCGGCAAAAATGCTCAACCCTGACAAGAACGTATATCTTGCAAATCCATCGGCAGGCTGTCCAATGGCAGAGCAAATGGAACCTGAGATGATAGAAATGATAAAGGCGCAGGAGCCTGACAGAAAGGTAGTATGCTACATAAACACCACAGCCGCACTCAAGAGGGTTTGCGACGTTTGCGTTACTTCCTCGTCTGCGGTGAAGATAGTAAAGAACATGGACGCTGACAAGATACTGTTCATTCCTGACTGCAATCTTGGTGCATTCGTAAAAAAAGCCTGTCCTGAAAAGGATATAATGCTTTTGCAGGGCGGATGTCCTGTTCATGCGTCGGTAACAAAGGCTGACATGATAGCGGCTAAGGAGGCTCACCCTGATGCACTGGTGCTTTGTCACCCTGAGTGTATCCCTGCTGTAAGCGAAATGGCGGACTATGTTGGTTCGACTTCAGGCATAATGAATTTTGCGGCTGAGTCTGACGCAAAGGAGTTCATCATAGGCACCGAGATTTCCATTGCTGAGCATTTGCAGTACAGATTCCCTGAGAAGGAGTTTTACATACTCTCAAAGAAGATACTTTGTCCTAACATGAAGCTCACCACTCTTATGGACGTTTACAAGACTTGTCAGGGTATCGGCAACGGCGGCGGTTTTGAGATAAAAATGACAGACGAGGAGATGACCTCTGCAAGAAAATGTATCGACGAAATGATACGTCTTGGGGGCTGACAGAATGGACGGCTACATCGTAAAGATCGCAAAAGGGATTGCAAACAACGCAGACGCCAGACTCATAAGACAGCAGGTATTCGTTGAGGAGCAGGGCTTTGTGAACGAATTTGACGATATTGACCATGAGGCTTATCATGCTGTTATCTACACAGGAGGATATCCCATTGCAACAGGCAGGCTGTTTGACGAAAATGGTGAAGCACACATTGGACGTATCTGCGTGAGAAAGGCATATCGTGGCAGAGATCTTGGCAGAATGATAGTGGAAGCCCTTGAAAAGCAGGCTGAAAAAGTGGGCTACAAGGAAGTCGGCTTATCGGCGCAAACGAGAGTACAGCAATTTTACGAGAAGCTTGGCTACAGGGCATATGGTGATGTTTACAAGGACGAATATTGTCCGCACATTGCAATGAAAAAGACCCTTTCAGGGGAATAGATATGAAAAAGGACGACTTGGGGTCGTCCTTTTTTTGTGGCGTTTAATGAACAAAACAGTTTGTGATTGAAACGAACGAGAGTGGCGGGACGTCGGGGGCGCCGTCCCCTACACAAAAAAATTGCACCGCTCCCCTACATAAATGTATTGATAAAAAACGATAATAATATAAATTTTTGTAGGGGCGAACAGCGTTCGCCCGTTTACCGCAAGATTGCCCACCGCTCGCAAGATATCAATTCGCCCCACAAAAATTGCACATAATTTGCGCACAAAAAAAGGACGGAATCGCTTCCGTCCTTGATTTTTTTAGCTATTTACTGTTTCCATGATTGCGTCAATTATTTCAGGGAAATACCAGCCGCCCTCGGATCTGTTGAGAAGTCCGAAGTTCTCGCCGTTTCCTATTCTTGTTCCGTTATCCCACCAGCAGCATGGTACGCCATACTGCTTTGCGGTGCTGAGATAATCCTTTACACACTGAACTCTTGCTTCTGTATTATCCTTGTTTACAGAGCCGAACTCACCGATTATTACAGGTATTCCCTTGCTGAGGAACACTTCATCGATATCGGTAAAGAGTGTTGTGATAGAGGAGTCAATGCTTGTATACTGGTCTGTGCCTGCGGTATCAAGTGCAAATGAATATGGTAGATAAGCATGGATAGAAACTATTATCTTATCGTCGCCCTGTGGAACTTCCAAAGCTTCCATGTTTTGTTTTGATGATGAAGCAGCATATGGCGTTACCATTATACATCTGTTAGGGTTGTTTCCACCGGAAGCACGGACAGTTTCAACGAATGCCTTTGCATACTGATTTACGACTTCTCTTGACTCAGCGTCGCCTATCCACTCGTTGCCCTCGCCTCTAAGTCTAGGCTCGTTCACGCCCTCGAAGATCAGGTGCTCGTCATAGCCCTGAAATCTGTCGCATATCTGTTTCCAAAGGGCTTTGAGCTGCTCTATATCCTTATCGGCACGGTCTTTCTTAGGCATATACCACTCTTCGTGGTGGGTGTTGAGGATAACGAACATTCCGTTGTCGATACCGTAATCGACAATTTCCTGAACTCTGTTCATCCATGCTTCGTCAACTGTATAGTTCTCGTCCATGTGAGTACCCCATGAAACAGGAAGTCTGAACACGTTGAAGCCTGCGTCCTTGACCTGGTCTATCATCAATTTTGTGGTTTCCACATTTCCCCATGAGGTTTCAGCGTCAAGACCTGAGCCGCCTGTGGCGTCCATGGTATTGCCAAGATTCCAGCCCACTTTCATCTGAGCCACAAGGTCTTTTGCAGTGGTCACTGTCATAGGGTCATTGGTATGCTTCTGAGTATTTTCTGTAGCTGAAGAATCGTTTTCAGCCTTTGAGGAGCTGTCCGAACTGCCACAGGCTGTCATCATTGATACGCCCATTGCAAGGGAAAGCACTGCCGCAAGTAGTCTTTTGATTTTCATATTTTGGTTTTCCTTTCTCACCATATAAAATAATAACATTTATATTTTAGCTCATTAATGTGGATTTGTCAATAGGAATAATAAAATTAGATAAACGCACAAAGTTCTGTTGAAATGTGACTATATATACAAAATTTGTTTTTTGTTATTCATATTGCACATTGACATTCATGATTACAAAATGTATAATTTAAACATAGGGTATTTAATTTGAAAATTATATGGGGGTACAACTATGAAAGCTAAACACGTTGGCATAATAATATGGGTAGTTATTGCTGCCGCTTTTATATTTTGCTTTTGGTATTTTGGCATAAGACACATTTTTGCTGATAAAGATACATCAGAGGAAGAAGATCTCATAGTGGGCAGCATGGCTGAATGTTCCCACGGAGATGATTTTGTTGAGCCGGTTTTACAAGCTGGCGATTATTACATTGACGGAAACACTGACAATAACGTATTCTATATTCACATCGGTGATGATGAGACATACAATGTTTGTGGAGATGTTGAAAAATATATTGATTCTTTTGCAACATTTTTTGATGACAATTTGAAAGCTGAATCCATTGAACAGTACAGCAAACCGATGCGATATAGGATCATGACCTATCATGAAGCCGGGGACAGAACACTTATACAGCTTGAACAAAAAACCGAAAATGGTATAGAATTTTCTACAGGTCCAAGTTACATAAGCGAAACTTCCTTTAAAGACGGCGACAACATCTACAAACTTGTGACGGAAAGCACAAGTTCAGATTTAGATAATTAAACAAAAACAGGCAGCACCTATCTTGGTACTGCCTGTTATCTTTTTATCTATCCCTCCGCAGGCTTTGGCGGCACTATGGCCTCCAACTTGCCCTCTCTAAGCGAGGTGATATAATCTTCTATGGAATTGATAGGCTCGTCAGTTGCAACGCCGCTGATACGGCTGTCCTCTACCCACAGGTGGTGATTATCCGTACCGCCCGTCTGTGCAAAGCCGAACTGCTCGGCATACCATTTTGCACGCTGATTATAGACCTCTTTGCCGTTGCCGCTGTTGTATACCTCTACTCCGTCTATCCATTTCGGCAGGAGCTTTATTTCATGGATATACCAATCTGCTTCACGGAAAGGGTGGGCATGGACTAGCACGCCCCCTGCTTTATGCACTCTGTCAGCAAACTGATAGAAGCTTATGTCGATAAGGTTATCGTTAGCAAGGAGGAAGTCCTTGTCGATACCATATGTCAAAATGTCTGCGCCAAAGTAGGAATACTCCAGACCGAAAAAGACTTTCAGACCTATCTTGTCACCCACTTCTTTGGCGTTCTCATAGCCCTTGCAGAACTTGTTCACTCTGTCCTCCCAACTGTCGAAGTTGGTGACGGCACAGTTTCCGTTAAAAAAGTGATCGGTGACGATGATCCCGTCATAGCCTAGGGCTTTATAACGCCTTGCCTGCTCTGCTCCGCTTGCAGAGGCACAGCCGCTTCCCTCGGCGGTATGCAGGTGTGTTTCATACTTGAACATCAGAAGTCCACGCCTCTGTTGATGACCTCCATGCACATTCTGCCGTTATGATATGGGCATTTCCATGGACCTACTATCTCTTTCCAATCATGTGGTTTATGGTCATAGGAAACCTCGGAATACCACTCTGAGCCTTCTCTCTTGTCGATCATCTCAGCCTTGATATACTCCCACACACTTCTTGCACTTTCAAGGAACTTCTTTTCTCCGCTGTGCTGATAAGCATTGATGAAGCCAACAACAGACTCTGCCTCTACCCACCATACACGCTTCTTGTCTATCTTATCGTTCTCACGCTCGTTGTTCAGTGCGCCGTTATCCAAAGCGATGTTCTGGATATTATGAGAGATCTTAAGATCCATTTCGGCAAACTGCTTTTTAAGCTCCTCGTCCCCAAGAGTATCGCAGGCAAGATCCATGAGCCATGTTGCTTCGATATCATGACCAAATGAATGAATATCTCCCACAAGGTCGAACTTTGTGTCAAAGAAAACTTTCAGTGCGTTTGTTTCAGGAGTATAAACAATATCTCTCATCTGACCAAGCTGGAATTTAAGCCTTTTAGCAACTTCCTCGTTGTGGTCTGCCTTATAAAGCTCGGTATAAGCTTCGATAAGGTGGAGGATAGCGTTCATGGTCTTATCAGCATGCAAGCCATTCTCAGAAAGAGCGTCATTTGATACCAGGTTCCACTGTCTGTCAAAAGCTTCTCTGTAGCCGTACTCATCGAGAGTGTTGTTCTCGATGTCGTGGAAAAGCTTATAGGCAAGCTCCAGAGCTTCCTTATCTCCGCTTGCGTTATAGTAGCATGACAATGCATAGATAGCAAATGCGATGTTGTATGTATGCTTCATAGTGTCGGCAGGCTCGCCCTTATAGTTCATCATCCAATAAACTCCGCCGTACTCATAGTCGATACAGTGGTTTTTGATAAACTCGTAAGCGTGGCGTGCGTTGTCAAGAAGTGTCTTGTCGCCCAGAGTGATATACGCTTTTGAATAGAACCAAAGTATTCTTGCGTGGAGGATAACGCCCTTATCAGCCTGCTTATCCAGCTTGAGGTCATAGCTCATAAAGCCGTAAAATCCACCGTT
Organism: Ruminococcus sp. AM43-6; assembly: GCF_003461785.1. Taxonomy (NCBI): domain Bacteria; kingdom Bacillati; phylum Bacillota; class Clostridia; order Eubacteriales; family Oscillospiraceae; genus Ruminococcus; species Ruminococcus sp. AM43-6. Next base: position 10,569 of record NZ_QTXU01000039.1, on the reverse strand, counting down.
CTCATCATCTCTCAGCTTATTCCAGAAGGGAATGATATGTCCTGTAAGTTCCTTTTTGACTTCTTCAATTATCATCGTAAAAACTCCTTTTAAAATATATTGTCTACGATTTTTCTATTTCAACATTTCTTTAATATTTCTATTTCAATATTTTCCTTGCCTCAACATAAAATCTCTTATCCTCGGCATGACCCATGGAGAACGTTTTTCTCGGCAGTGCACCGTCAACGATAACAGTCGGGAAAAGCTCTTCCTTACCCATGTCAGGGAGCATAAAGCCTATGGAATTTTCCTTTGCGGAAAGCTCTCTTATGACCTCTGCACCGTGGATATAGTCCACCTTGCCGCCTTTTTCCTTGATATAGCTGTCAAGGAAATTCTGCAATGAGCCGACAGTGAGCTTTGAAGTCGGCTTATGTATATAGAGAGTCTTTTCCTCGCCATTGTCGCAGACAACTATTGCCTGCTCTGACTTTTCCTCAGAAAGCTCCAGAGCCGCTGTCATTTCGCTCATAAGAGTCTTTGTATCAACGTCTGTAACTATTCTATGGATAGCTTCAAATTCAAGTGCAGGCGAATGGAGATTAACTATCTCCACAAGGGCATATCTGCAAAGAGCATTGCTCATGTCCTTATCAGGGTTCTCTCTCTTCTGCTCCTCGTAAAATTCCTTTGCAGTAGCGAGAGAATGGTTGCCGTCACCCATTGCGTAAACGAGAGGTGAAGTTTCCTTAAGACCATACTTTGTATTGAAAGCGTTGATATCACCAAGCTTTTCAAGTGCGGCTATTATCTTTTCCTGCATAGGCTTTTCAATAAGATAGCCTGCGATATGACCACCCTTTTTCATAAGGTCAAAGTCATAGAGCTTTTTCATTTCTCCCTTGTGGGCTTCAAGCGGCTCAACAACGCTTTTTTCTGTATCGTCAACGAGTATCATGATATGCGGCAGCTCAACAGGTGCGCCACGTCTTACCTTTATTCTAGGCGGTATTCTCTCCACAACTGTGGCTTCTGTTGCTCTTACGGCAGACTTCGAGCCTTTGCGGTAGTCATACTCTTCAAGGTCGATAGCGCCAACGATGCCTGCTCTGACCTTTCCGTCAGACTGTGTTCTTTCAACGTATATCATAGCGTCCTTATACTCTTCAAAAACGCCCTCGCTGATATAGCTGTCCATATTCTTATGTATGTCGGCTATTCTTTCATCAACGTTATCGTCCTCCAGATAGACCTCAGGCAGGATAAGGTTAAGTGCGCTTTTTGCACCCTCTGTTATCTTTTCCACGTCAGCCCAATACTCAGGCTCAGAGGTATACTGGTCGCAGGCAACTACTGCCCATTTTGACATATCGGCGTTCTTAGGCAGAAGTATATCTGCGCTTTTAAATGCTGTTGACATTTCACTACACTCCTATTATTCTTATATCCAAAACAGGACGGCTGTTTTCACCGTCCTGCATATTGTTTTTATTCCTCAGAGCTATTCTCTGCCTGCTCGGCTTCGTCAGCCTGTACACCGTTTCCGGCACCGCAGCAGTTCTTATACTTCTTGCCGCTTCCGCATGGGCAAAGATCGTTCCTGCCCGGCTTCTTAGCCTTTCTTACGGTCATGTTATGATGCTCGCCCGGCTTGAGAACGTCCTCTCTCTTTGGAGCGGCGCTGTTCTTCCTTACCTGAATGGTGAACAACATTCTTACAGTGTCCTCACGGATAGAAGCTACCATATCGTCGAACATATCCATACCTTCCATACGATACTCGACTACTGGGTTCTTCTGACCGTATGAACGCAGACCGATACCCTTTTTCAGCTCGTCCATATCGTCGATATGTGCCATCCACTTTGTATCGACAACTTTAAGCAAAACGACTCTCTCTATCTCATGGAGAAGTTCCTGACCCAAGTCTTCCTCACGCTTTGCGTATATCTTCAAAGCTCTGTCTTCAAGGAGGTCGATTATATCCTGCTTTGATATCTCGTCAAGCTCCTGCGGGGTATAATTGAAGTCGTCCTCAACGGTGATTATACCCATAAGTCTTTCTTTAAGACCCTGCAAATTCCAATTATCCTGAACGTCCTCGTCAGTGATATACATATTTACAGAATCCTCAACAAACTCCTTTATCATGCCGAGAATGTTGTCATGGAGATCCTCTCCGTCAAGCACCTGCTGTCTTTGCTTATAGATTATCTCACGCTGTGTGTTCATAACGTCGTCGTAATTAAGGACGTTCTTTCTGATGTTGAAGTTTCTGCCCTCTATCTTCTTCTGTGAGGACTCGATAACGCCTGTGAGCATTTTTGACTGTATTGGAGTATTCTCGTCAACTTTGAGAGTGTCCATCATGGCTGTTATTCTCTCGCCGCCGAAAATTCTCATAAGGTCGTCTTCAAGGGAAAGGAAGAATGTGCTTTCGCCCGGGTCGCCCTGACGACCTGAACGTCCTCTCAGCTGATTGTCGATACGTCTTGACTCGTGTCTTTCTGTACCGATGATATAAAGTCCGCCTGCTTCTCTAACCTTTTCTGCAAGCTCCTTTACCTCGTCAGAATACTTTGCATAGAGCTTCTTATACTCTGCTCTCGCAGCCAGAACTTCCTCGTCCTGAGTATTTGAGAAACCTGCTGCCTCGACAGCGACTTCCTCAGAATAGCCCATTTTCTGGAGGTCTGCAAGGGATTTATACTCAGCATTACCGCCGAGCATGATATCAGTACCACGTCCTGCCATGTTGGTAGCGATAGTAACAGCACCGTATTTACCTGCCTGTGCAACTATCATAGCCTCACGGTCATGGTGCTTGGCGTTAAGCACTTCATGCTTGATGCCCTTATTTTTCAGCAGTCTTGAAAGATACTCTGACTTCTCAACGGAAACTGTACCAACAAGAACAGGCTGTCCCTTTTTATGGCACTCTATCACCTGCTCGATAACGGCATTGAATTTGCCCTTTTCTGTTTTGAAAACAACGTCCGGGTGGTCAATTCTGATAACAGGCTTGTTTGTTGGTATCTCGATAACGTCGAGCTTATAGATCTCTCTGAACTCGTCCTCCTCAGTAATGGCAGTACCTGTCATACCTGACAGCTTGCCATACAGACGGAAGTAGTTCTGATATGTGATAGTAGCGATAGTCTTTGACTCTCTTGCTATCTCAACGCCCTCTTTTGCTTCGATAGCCTGATGCAGACCGTCATTGAAACGTCTGCCCTGCATGATACGGCCTGTGAACTCGTCTACGATAAGAACTTCTCCGTCCTTAACAACGTAGTCGATATCCTTTTTCATAACGCCGTTTGCCTTGATAGCCTGATTGATGTGGTGGGCAAGAGTCATATTATCAGCGTCCATAAGGTTTATAACGTTGAACGCCTTTTCTGCTTTCTTAACACCGCTCTTTGTAAGAGTTGCTGTCTTAGCCTTTTCGTCGATGATATAATCGCCGTCCAGAAGGTCGTTATCTGCCTTATCGTCCATTTCAACAACTGTAACAGGCTTCAAGGTCTTTGCAAATCTGTCGGCAAGTGAATAAAGCTTTGTTGACTTGTCGCCCTGACCTGAAATGATAAGCGGAGTTCTTGCTTCGTCTATGAGGATAGAGTCCACCTCGTCCACGATAGCGAAAGCGTGCTCTCTCTGAACCTTATCTTTCTTATAGATAACCATGTTGTCACGGAGGTAATCAAATCCGAACTCGTTATTTGTACCATATGTAATATCAGCGTTATAAGCTTCCCTCTTCTGCTCCTTGTTCATGCCCGTAAGCACAACGCCGATAGAAGTGTTCAGGAAGTGGAACACCTTGCCCATTTCCTCAGACTGGAACTTAGCAAGATAGTCATTTACAGTTACAACGTGAACGCCCTTTCCTGTAAGGGAGTTAGCATAAGCCGCCAGACAGGCAACGAGAGTTTTACCTTCACCTGTTTTCATTTCGGCGATACGTCCCTGATGAAGAACGATAGCACCGATTATCTGAACAGGGTAAGGCTTTTTGCCAAGCACTCTGAACGCAGCTTCACGGCAAACCGCAAGAGCGTCAGGAAGAACGTCATCAAGAGTTGAAAGCTCGTCCAGCCTGCCCCTCAGAATGGCAGTCTGTCCGCCCAGCTCCTCGTCAGACATATCGGCATACTTACTTTCAAGCTCGAGTACCTTATTCTTTATAGGCTCGATCTTGGCAAGCTCTTTTTTAGAATAGTTGCCGAATATTTTATCAAATAATCCCATGTTTCAATCCACCTTTATTTATTCTCCTGCCAGAATTTATGGCAGGAAAAAGTTAAAAAATATACTATGCTATAAATACACTATTATATTATACAATATCCCCTTTTAAAAGTCAAGCAATTTATGTAACGTTTTACAAACAAAAAACGACGGACAGTGTTTTCTCACTGCCGCCGCACCAATGGACTATTTCTGCATTAGCCTGTATTCGCTGATACCTGTCAGCACTGTAAACGCCACCTGACGCTGATAGTCCTCATTCTCCAATTTCTGAGCCTCCTCAGGGTTTGAAAGAAAACCGCACTCTATCATAACCGCAGGATTTTTGGTATTATTAAGTAGATAAAGCTCGTCGCCTACCGGTTTAGTTTCTCTGGTATTGTCAGGCTGTAAAAGGGAAACAAACTGCTTTTGCATCACTCCCGCAAGCTTTTCACCCTCGGCATTGTCTTTAGAATAAAACATCTGCGCACCGCTGTAGCGGCTGTCGGTAAACTGATTTTGGTGTATGGAAACTGATATGCCCTCGGAATATTTCGAGAATATGGCAAGGCGGTTTTTCATATCGGACTTTTTCTGCTCCCCAAGCCCCTCTGTGCCTTTGTCATAAATAGAGATATCGCTTTCACGGGTGCAAACGACATCATAGCCGAGAAGCTTCAGACCGTCACGGAGGCTTTCCGCCACCGCAAGGTTTATCCCCTTTTCAGGCGTGCCGTCAACGGATACACAGCCTCCGTCCATACCACCGTGACCTGGGTCGATGACCACCACAGGCTTATCCATGGTCGTTTTCACCGTCCCTCCTGTCATGACAGCTTCGCCGTTGTTTTTGCCATACCAGCACACTGCCGCAAAGCCTGCTATCACCACACAGCACAAAATATTCTGCAATCTTCTGAACATATATCCGCCCTCCTAGTTTTTGTCCTTTGTACAAGTTATGCGGACAAAGGACGGCTTATGCAAAAAAAATCACCGCACCACGAGAGGGTACGGTGATAAAATATTCAGCACGCATATAATATGCCAATATACGGGTGAACGCTGTTCACCTCTGCATATATTAGGCTGAAAAGACTATTTCTTTTTACGCTTTGCACATATCGCCAAACCTGCTCCAGCGGCTATTATTGCGGCTGTAACGCCTGCCGCCGCACCTGTTGACGGATTTGTTGACGAATCGGTATTATAATTCTTTGAAGCCTGAGAGCCTGCTGTTTTGTCAGGGTTAGAGATATCATTTGAAGTGTTCTTCTTTTCTTCATATGTAAAGCTTGCTCCGCCCACAACGTCCCCAAGCTTATAATCGTCATATGACTCTGCAAGGGTGCCTTCATTATTAGGGACTTTGTTTTCGCCCATGGTGCTTATTGTTACAGAAAGCTCATCATAGTCGCTGTTAAGCTTTGCAAGATACGCCTGAAACTCCTCTGATGTGGCTTCCTTTCCCTCAATGGTGTATGAAGTCACGCCTTTTTTGCTGTCATATTCTGCGGTGCAGATATCAGCGGTGAGACATTCACCAAGACAGCTAAAAAGCTTTCTCACTGCGTAATGCTCCTTGCCGTCCTCTGCATATCTATCCTCTGAGAGGTATGTTTTTTCGCCAGTCTGCTTGTTTACATAAGGCTTGAATCCGAAGCCGTTCTCACCGTCGCCATGGTCGTTCGACACATTGGTATCCGCCAAAAAGCCTGCATTGCCCATACCGATAACGTCATAAAGCCTTAAAGCAGTACCTTCATCTAAGAGGTCTGCAATACCGCCGATAACAAAGTCAGGAACGCCGTCAAAGTTTAAATCCTCAAACCAACTGTTATAGTTCCAATCAACATCACTAGCAATTTCATAAGGAGCGTCAGCCATTATCTCTTTAAGAAGATCGAGCATCTCGACTATTACGCTTGTCATATCGTCCTTTTTGTTCTCCGCCGTCATGACAACGCAGTTATACTCGTTATACATTTCCAGAAGCTTATCAGCGTCAGCCTTTGCAGTTTCATCTGATGTCAGCTCTGTATTTTCCACTTCAAGAGGGATAAATCTGCTGAGGGTGGACTTATAGTTATAATACTCGCTCTCGCTGACCTCTTTGCCGTCTGTTTTGTAAACAGTGCTGTCAGTTTCCAAATCGTATTCTTCCGAGCAAAGCTCCTTTTCAGTAACGCCTTTTTCAGGGTCAAAGGTCATAGTTTTTATCTTATCGTTACTTGAAAAATATGATACCTCCCCTGTATAAAGATCTCTGTAAGGCATATAATCAAAGCCCATAAATCCCGGAAAATACTGTCCGTTTGCGACAGTGTCGTCTATCTTTATCTCCTTGCCGTCCTTGGTAAGAATAGAATAATGTCTGTCGCCGTCAGCCATTTCGCCGCCTATTATAAACTCAGGCACACCGTCATAATCCAGATCCATGAACCATGAGCCATAGTCGAAGTAGGTTTTATCGCCGTCTGCAACACTGTCCATACTCTTTAAAATATCAGGCAGCTTGCCGTCTATGAAATTGACGAAGTCTTCTCCTGCGTCCTTATCAAGAACATAGGAAGCGTCTGCCGAAGCTGTAGTGAACATCATGCTCGCTGACATAATGACTGCAATTGCCGCCGCACTTATCTTTTTTATCATACATATCACCCCACAAAAATAGTTTTCATACATATACCTACTTAATATTTCATACATATACCTACTTAATATTTCATACATATATCTACTTAATATATAACATATATCAAATAAAAAGTCAAGAAAAAAACTGACCAAAGCACACACTTTGGTCAGTTTATCACTTTTTAGAAAAGGGTATTTAGCAATGTTGTATTATTGCAGGTCACCTCTGTTAAATTCTGAAAGCTCAAGACCCTCGTTTCTTTCAAGCGCCCAGCGGATATTCCACTCGCTTGTGAAAAGAAGCAGATAGTTGTCACGGAAGTCCTTGACAAGCTTTGTGTCACTTGAAAGCTTCAATGTCTTAGGGTCGATATCCTTGTTATCTATCCAGCGGATATAAGAATAAGGCAGACCCTCTTTGAAGAGGTCAACGTTGTACTCATTTTTCATTCTGTATTCAAAAACTTCAAGCTGAAGAACGCCCACAACGCCCACAATAACTTCTTCCATACCGCTGTCAGGCTCATGGAATATCTGTATCGCACCCTCTTGTGCGATCTGTGTTGTACCCTTTACGAACTGCTTTCTCTTGAGGGTATCCTTCTGACGGACTCTCATAAAATGCTCAGGTGCAAAGGTCGGGATAGACTCGAACTCGAACTTTTTCTTTGGCGAGCAGATCGTATCACCGATAGCGAAGATACCCGGGTCAAACACACCGATTATATCTCCTGCATAGGCTTCGTCGATTATCTCTCTTTCCTGAGCCATTATCTGCTGAGGCTGAGAAAGTCTGAGCTTTTTATTGCCCTGAACGTGGAGAACTTCCATATCCTTATCGAACTTGCCTGAGCAGATACGCAGGAAAGTGATACGGTCACGGTGAGCCTTGTTCATATTAGCTTGTATCTTGAATACGAAAGCCGAGAACTCAGGGTCGAACGGATCTATGATACCGGCAGAGGAATTTCTCGGAGTAGGAGAAGTTGTCATTTCCAGGAAGTTTTCCAAAAACGGCTCAACGCCGAAGTTTGTAAGAGCAGAGCCAAAGAACACAGGCGAAAGCTCACCCTTTCTCACCTTTTCGATATCGAACTCATAGCTTGCGCCATCGAGAAGCTCGATATCATCGCAGAGAGTTGAGTGGAGATCCTCTCCGATAAGGCTGTCAAGTGACGGGTCGGAGAGGTCGACTTCTGTAGCTGCCACCTGATGCTGTCCACCGCTTGCCTCAAAAGAGATTATATGCTTTTTATCTCTGTCATAAACGCCCTTAAACTCTTTGCCTGAGCCGATAGGCCAGTTCACAGGATAGGTCTGGATACCAAGCTCAGACTCTATCTGCTCCATAAGATCGAAAGGATTTCTGGACTCACGATCCATTTTATTTATGAAAGTAAATATAGGGATATGGCGCATAACGCAGACCTTGAAAAGCTTTCTGGTCTGATTTTCCACACCCTTTGAAGCGTCTATTACCATTACGGCTGAGTCTGCAGCCATAAGAGTACGGTAGGTATCCTCAGAGAAGTCCTGATGTCCGGGAGTATCCAGGATATTTATACAATAATTTTTATACTGAAACTGCATAACAGAAGAAGTAACAGAGATACCTCTTTGTTTTTCTATTTCCATCCAGTCTGAAACAGCATGGCGGGAGTTCTTTTTACCTTTTACAGCACCTGCCTGTGCTATCGCACCACCATAGAGCAGAAATTTTTCCGTAAGAGTTGTTTTACCTGCGTCAGGGTGGGAGATTATCGCAAAAGTACGGCGGCGTTTGATCTCATCTTCAAGCTTACCCAAAATTATTCCTCCATATTTCATTGCATTTTTAAACATACCTTGTTAGTATAACACAGTATCGTTTAAATTGCAAGAGATTTTTTATGAAGAAAGCGGCGTTTGTAGAATGAGGAGTGAGGAATGAGGAATGAGGAATTATGGTATCGCCTGTCGGCGATAAATTTTTTGTAGAGGCGAACGCTGTTCGCCTGCTTCTTGTTTGCCCATACATTCCTGCGATATCCACACATTATTTATGTTTTCACAAACCATGTAGGGGACGCTACTTTGCCGTGCCGCAAAATCGCTTCGCTCTTTGCGGATTTTACGTTGTGCAGGAAACAACAAAAGCGGTGCAGGTCTTATTCTTCGATACTTATTTGTTTAGTGATTTAGTTTGTATTTCTTCTTTTCACCTCTGCACCACGTTTCGGACGAGCTGATAAAGGCGTTTGAAGATTTAGTTTGTATTTCTTCTTTTCACCTCTGCACCGCTTAATCGGCTTGCGCCGAATGAGGCTCTGCCTCAAACTCCGCTAGGGACTCTGTCCCTAGACCCTGCAATGGGTTTCACCCCTTGACCCTGACCAGGGGCGTGCCCCTGGACCTTTTGCTCGCTTCGCTCGGTGTTGGCTACCCCACTCTGTTCGGCGCTGTCATTCCTCATTCCTCATTCCTCATTCAGCCCCACTCTGTGCGGCTATGTCATTCCTCACTCCTCACTCCTCACTTAAACCGCTCCTCACTTAACTTCGTTCCTCACTTAAACAGCCGTTGACATTCTCCACAAACTATGCTAAAATCAAATTATAAGCAATCAACTATCAAACCTACAAAGGAGGCTGTTTTATGAAAGATCTGCTCGAACTTATGAAAACCAGAAGAAGTGTACGAAAATACAAGCCTGACATGATACCGCAGGACGTTCTCGACCGCATCATAATAGCAGGAACTTATTCCGCCACAGGGAGAAACTTGCAGTCACCTATTATCATTGCTGTCACCAACAAGGAAATGCGTGACAAAATTTCTGAGATGAACAGAAAGATAGGCGGCTGGGCTGAGGGCTTCGACCCGTTCTATGGTGCGCCTGTTATTCTTATCGTACTAGCTGACAAATCCTGCCCGACTTACATTTATGACGGAAGTCTTGTTATGGGCAATCTTATGCTTGCCGCTCACAACGAGGGCGTTGGAAGCTGCTGGATACATCGTGCAAAGGAAGAATTTGAGTCCGAAGAAGGCAAGGAGATCCTCCGCAGCCTTGGCATCGAGGGCGAATACGAGGGCATCGGTCACTGCGCACTCGGCTACACTGAGGGTGAATATCCCGAGGGTCACGAGAGAAAAGACAATTGGGTATACTATATCAAATAATTCTGACAAACTATCTTAACAAAAAAACGGAGCGGTCAATCTTCCTTATCTCGCTTAATGAAAAGTATGCACCTATCAAGGTTAGTGAAAATGACCGCTTAGACATATTTGGAAAAGTTCTTGGAAAATTTGATGCTTCTGCTATTACAGGACATTACCGATAAAATTGCAAGTCCTTTTTATCGGACACATCATTTTGCATAATTGACAATAAGAAAATTCTATAGAACTGAAAGAAGGGATTTTTATGGCGGTTACCAATAATATCCGAGAAATCCGAGAACAGCGTGGCATTTTCCAAGATGACCTTGCCGCTGCTATCGGATTCAGCACCAAAACTGTCGGCAGGATAGAACGTGGTGACAGCACCCCTTCTGCCGAGTTTATGCTACGGATTTCTAAATACTCTAATTTATTGGTGGAAGATGTCTTCCATGTAGAAGATTGGCGTTGTAAAAAAACAGCGCTCAAAGAGTCGAGATTTCCTGCTTTCGGGAAATCTCGACTCTTTTTTATGCCAGATCGCAAAAATAACTATTTTGGCTGAATTTT
>NZ_QTXU01000038.1:0-16621 GCF_003461785.1 Ruminococcus sp. AM43-6 | reverse complement strand
TTCCCCTGCACATTTTTGTCAAAAACTTAAAAGCCGTGGTTTGCAGGGCGTTTCGATAGTCCGAAACGGCGATCAACTTGCCTTGCCCGAAAGCGCATTTGAGTTTGATAAGATTTGCTTTTTTGAAACAAAATTCAAAAGCAAGCATAGCATTTGGACGATCAAAAGAGTTTGGCAAGACACCCATTGGTATGTAACATACCGTGAGATAAGCGGAGTGAAAAAAGCGCTTTTTTACAAAGTCTGCCCAAGCAGTCCCGATATCAAACAATGTATATCCGATCTGAAAAATGCGATACAAAGCGCACAAAAGCTTTGCGATACTATCGGCTATCACGGCTTTGAAGAAGATTTTCAAGAAGCCCACCGTCTTTTGAATGATACCGATAATCATTATAAAACTTTTTTCTATATTTGTACATATTGAGGAGATATCAAATTATGAAAGCGATTTCTTATATATATGCAGTGTTAAATGACTACATTTCTTGTGATGACTTTGTAAATTGGACGTTTGAAGCAATTGAAGAAGGCCAGATAGACGCATTTGACAGCGATATGATAGTTAAAATACAAAACTGCAATTGTGAAAATAAAGGGGATATAGACAACCTAAAAAAGATGCTTGCAATGCGTTTTGAAAGCAAACTGCGTAATGCCACTCCGAACTGTCTGACAGAATGTACCGACTTGCCGCTAAAACTTATGCTCATTTACAGTAGTGCCACAAACAAACTCTGCGTTGACTTTAACGACATCAACTCTGCTTCAAAGCTTCACAAGTACCTGAGATACGCTTTTCATCTACCTTATTGGTATGGAGAAAATATGGACGCTTTTGCTGATATTCTGGATTTAAGTGACTACAAAATCATTGCCCTGTTTAATTTCACGGCACTAAAACATAAGCTTCCGGATACCGCAGAGCAGCTTTTAAGAGTTATTGACATAAATAAAAATAACGATTGTGTCATTATCTGCACATAGTTATCGGCAACAATCAAGAATTTTAGGGTCGAGCAGTAAAACGAGGAATTTATATGGATATTAAAATTATTCCAGGTAATAGAGTAGGCGAATATAAGTTGGGAATGACATATCATAAGTTGATAAAAACTATTCAATTAGAAAATATTGCATATAAGAAGATAGTATTACCAACTTGTATTAAAATTGTAACAAAGAATATGGTGTTCTTGCTGGTTAATAATGTTATTATGAAGATTACAGTATATGGGGATTTCAAAGGAACATTTAATGATACCATAGGTATAGGTTCTTCCTTGGCTGATGTTAAAGAATACATCGGTGACATCAAAACCGGTGAATATGATATTGTGCCGACTTATGAATTACGAGATATATCGGGTATATGCTTTGAATTAAAAGATGAAGATAACTTTGATGAATATAAAGTACCTATAGATGCAATCAGTATTTATTATCCGTAGGGGTTTAACTTGAGATTATGTTGTAAACACAGAAGCATGTGCGTATATCAGCCAAAACCAAATGATTTGAAATATGATGTGTGGAGATGTGAAAAATGTGACAGGGTATATTTGTTCAAAAACAATAAAGATAAGATTCTATTTATTTGATTGCTATAAGTGGAGTAATGATTCTTCGGAAGGTGATTTGTATAATTTACATTACTATGGTCTAGCACATTCCTTTAAAGATTACGGGTGTTATGAAACAACTGTGACCTGGAAACAGGGATCGAGATATACTAATAAACTGACCGAGAATGAATTAATGACTACATACTTTAATGGTATAGTAGATTCTAATTTAGCAAACGCATATATAGAAGGATACAATTATTATAACAAAATTAGCGCTATTATGTAAAATAAGTTACTAAGAGGTCGTTCTTATGAAAAAATATAATGTGCTCACTAAGATAAATACATTTTTACTGATTTTCATTCTATTGTTGCTATTTGTAAACAGGTATTACGAGCTATTCAGCGACCATATCAGCATATTGCTTTTATGCACTTATCTGTCGTACCTTGTGATAGCATTGACGATCGTAAAGCTAATAAAATACCAAAAAGGTGCCCTGTCAAAGATCGAAATATTCGGCTTATTGATAATTGCGGTAATAATCAGTTTTGTTGGTAGAGATATGTTTTCTGACTGGAAAAATCATATCATATATTCATCTGATGATATATCAGTAATTGCCCGTGTGAACAGAACAATGTTCGGAAACAGGTGTGATATATGTATTTGCAGGGACGGAGCAGTAATGAAAAAAGTTGATGAGCCATTGGCTTTGCAAAGTGACTATGATCCGATTGAAAAACACTATTATGAAGTCCTAGAAGATGAACAAGAGCTGACTATTAGAGTTAAATGTTCCGAAGATAGTAGTAGATATGAAGAAGTGACGATAGAGATTTAATAGAAGTTTGTTACTTATATCAAATATGGAAGATTATCTTTATACTCGCACAAATTGATGACAATATCTCAAACTTAATAATGTTATCCAAAATATCCGTACTCATAATGAGTGCGGCTGTTATGAAAGGGACAACGAATAGGTAGATTTCATAATGAAAGGTTGCTTTGAGGTTGATTATGGTTAAAAATATTAAATTGCACAAAAATGCCTTATATATAAATGACGAACTTATAACATTTGATTTTGATATTGATACACTGATAGTAATGGATGATAAGATAATTGTTCTGCTGGATATACCTTATGACAGTAGTGAACTTGATAATATATATGCTGTTAATTTAAGTGGAAAAATCATATGGAGAATTGAAAAAGTTGCCAAGAAATTTCCAAAACTAAGGCACGACCCATATGCGGGGATATCAATGTTGGATGATAAGTTGCTTGCTCGTCAGTTCTATGGGCAACGCTATCTTATCGACCCTGCCACAGGCAAGATCATAGAGCGCTATACAGTCGGCAGGGATTGGTAGAAAGTGAAAAATATTAGGAGCACTAAATATGAGATTTGTATGTCGATGTGGGAATATGCTCACAAATCAGCTTGACCCTAACGATACAGAGTATTATGTGTACTCTGATCGTGAATGGTCTGAATTTGAAAAAAAGGGGTGGATATATTTTTTAGATGTTCCATATCCTCAATATGATGTATGGAGATGTGAAAAATGTGATAGAATATATTTATTTAAAGAGAATAAGGTTGTAAAAGTTTATAAGCCGGAAGAATGAATGCAATCCAAAGCATTTATGGAAAATCAGCAGTTAAAGAGAATTATTTGGACAAAGTAGGCATTGTAATATGTAAGAACTATTTCGACGGCTTTATTGATAAGAGATGGAAATATGTTGTATTATAACAAAACTTAGTAACAAACGGTGGTGCAGATTATATTGATGCATCAACAAATAAAAAATATGATATAAAAAGCTTTCGCTTATATCCAAATGGTCAAACCGCTCCAAGAAAAGGCGCATTTAAATTACAAAACGCAACGGCGGATGTTACAAAAAAAATCAAGAAAGGTTATTATGTAATAATAGATACTGTTGGTTTAACAAATGAGCATTTGTTTGAACTTAAAGCTGCATTGGAAGAAATGGGATATTCTGAGTATATCTTGTGGTACTATTAATGGAGATGCTATATGTTTAGGAATTACGAAAATAAATCATTTTCTTATCTTAGTGAACCTCATTACGAATCTATTTATGTTGCAGATTGTAATTTTTTTAAAGTAAATCATAGCAATTTTGAACTATATGATTCAATGATTTTCGAAAGCCAATTGGATTATTGTACTTTTTCAACTGCTCGTATTGGTAAAAATAAATTTGGGTATTCATCATTATCTAATTGCAGTATTTGCCATACTAATTTTATAAGAAATGAGTTTAATGATATTAATCTTAGTTCTATCTCCTTTTTTGATTCATTAATATGTGGAAACAATTTTGAAAAATGCAAATTTGAATCTGTTATGTTTAAAAATGTTAATTTCGAGAATAGTTATTTTTCAGATTGTTTATTTCACGATATTACAATAAATAACTGTAAGGGATTAAAAAACGCATTTTTTGAGAACATTAATTTTGGAACAATCGAAACACCCGTAATATTATCGGATGAAAAAGCTCTTCAATATCTACTTAACTATAATATTTAGCTATTGCTATTATTTTTGCCGTACAGACTAAAATCTGTACGGCAAAAATAAAAATTATGCGTTATAGATAATCATTTCAATTTTGACCGTCTACCAGATGAATTTGAGGTTTTGGGACTGGTTCTTTCTAATGCACGGGTTATTTATACCGACCCTGAAAATTCGGATTGCGACGATGACGATCTGTTAGACGGTCAGGAGATTTCTATTGACGGAGGTAAGTCAAAGACCGTTAAGGTCGGCAGTGCGGACGGCGGATATATCACGTATTCTACCGTTGTTTTCAAGTATAGCTCCGACCCTAATAATGGGGATGCGGATGGGGATGGTATATTAGATGTCAATGATTCAAAACCATGTGATCCTTATTTATGCACGGGTATATGGACAGCGTCAGATGAAAAGTTTTCTACTACTGTTCAAGTCGAACTTTTAAAACTGGAACTGGCATGGCACTTAGCAGTTACTGATACTGATAAAATAGATATTGCTAATAGGGCTGATGAAATACGAGATATTATGTCTTCTGGAAAAGGAAGAATATTAGATATTGCAAAATCAATTTCAGGTGCAGCGTCTGATGAATTTGCCTGGTTTTTAGGCGGAGATGTCAGTGCTGCGGAACGAGATTATTGGTTAAGCGAAGTTAATAAGTATAATCCTTCTATTAGCATAAGCGATGAAAAAGTATTTCATTCAATAATGTTCATTGCAGGTATACTTGAGCCATCTCCAGATGATGCATGGAAACTTATTTCGAAAAAAGCTAAAAAAGAAATGCTTGAAAAATGTGATGAAGGAGTTGTAAAAAAATTTCTTAAATCTATGGGAAAGCAAGCGACGAAAGAAGGTACAATGGGAATAAAAAAGCTTAGTGGAAAAGGCATAAAAGGATTTATGTATGATGTTAAAGTTATGGGAAAAAGAGGAGCCTATAGGCTACTTGGTAATAAAACAGAAAATGGAGAGATATTTTGTGAGGTTTTCGAAAAAACACATAAATGAGAATATATGAAATATTAAAAAAGACAAGTCCTGAAGATGTTATATCAAAAATTAAGCTACATTATGGCGATAAGTATATAGATCGTTATAAAAATTTGTTCTATGATTTACTTAATATGAATCCGACATGTAACGGGCAAAAACTGTGTATATTAATTACTGCATACATATTAAACGAAAATGATGATATTAGAAAACTTGAAATATTTGACGAGAATGATTCAACAATTGATTTTGATGTAAGCGCCTACGAGTTATCTTCAAAAACAATTTATTCGATAGCATCATCGCCTTATGCGGATTTTTTAAATTATACTATTGATGAGGAAACACTGCGCAGATATTCATTTCCAACAATATTAGCACATTGTTTTTATGAAATCACTTCGTATGGTTTTGAGGATAATGTATGATTTGCTTTTGCACATGGCGTTATTTTTCGGATAGCAGAAATTATTTAATATAAATTTCTGTAAAATTATATATTGTGAGAATTTATGAAAATAATAAGAAGAATAGAAATAGCAACAATTTTAGTTGTTGCTTTGAATTTGATTTTTGAGTTTTTGTTTCATATGAGCATTAAAATCATTCCAAAATTTTTCATTGTTTCGCTTTGCACAGTAGTCTTGTTTTTGACATCAGTAGTTTCTGTTTTTCTTCATTTATCCAAAAATAAAAGCAAAATTTTTAAATACTCATGTAAAGCTATTATTTCATTATTTTTATCCTTGATCTTGTTAATTAACGTTCCCTTTAACTATAAAACGGAACGATTAAGGTTTACCAATAGTGATTATGAAATAGTAATATCAAGATATTATGTAATGACTGTTCAGAAAATACAAGTGACGGTCACTGATGATTCCGTTTTTGCACATGAGATTTTATATGTTGGATTACCAACTGGAGATTTTGATCTGTCTGATTCGGTGAAAATAAGTTGGAGTTCAGACGATTGTTTTGAATTAACTTATGAACCCACATTGTTGCATTCATATTGTTGGGAATATAGTTTTGAGAACGATAAATTAACGTATTTTCAATAATTCATAGGTGAAATATTGTACACTCTCCTGGTTGACGATATGTCGTATGAAGAATTTGACAAATACTAATCCGTTGTTCAGTACTTTGGTAATCGGAATATGGTGGTAATAATATGCTGGTAAAAACAAAAAAGGTACTCTATATTTTACTGCTTATCATGGTCTTGATATTTGGATGCTTTGTTTTTGTTTTGAATTTTTTTAAAGGACCTACGCTTATAATCAACAATTGCAATAGCAATAATATTACGGACTCAAGAGTGTGTCATAATTCAAATGATTACTACTATCTGGATAGCAACGGCTCAATATATCATTATAACGAAAAAGGCACAGAAGTATTTGATAATACCCGAAAAATAAATTACATAACCTGTAATTCCGATTATTTTGTACGCATCTGATAAAGAATCACTGTTTCAGTATGATCTTGACGGCGAACTCATTAAAAGTATAAACAGTAATTCTTGTGATAGTATTTATGCGCTGATAGATGGAATATATGCATCAGAAGAATGTGTTTTCTGTAAATTAGGCGGTTCATCATATTTGCTGGTCGATCCAAATTCACTTGAAACTATCATTATTAATGATATTCTTGAAAATGGTGAATGGGAAACAATTGAGAATGTTCAGATCGCTTGCGGCGGTGATATAAGAATGGCGTCTTTAGCTATTCCTGTTGAAGTAAATAAATGCTACTTTTACGGTACGATCAGTTATAATGATAATTGCGTTAATCTTGGCAACGAAGGAATAATTGGTCTATCAGATTTCGGGTGTATTGAATACCATTCATTTAACGATACGATTTTAAAAAATCTATATAATGACGCCGAATATAATATTGAATTAACCGATATCAGGCACATATTCTTAGATGAAGAATTGTTAATTGCATTCAATAGTGATTATAATGATAATTCGTTTTTAAAAAAAATTTGTTTTTTAACTGATGAGTATTCTGCAAGAGACTTTGGTCTTTATGATGAACTCCCTCTTATGTTTCATAACAGCGATCAGATCAATATAATTAACTTGAAAGATGAAAAGAAAAATAGTATAACAACAAAATCGGGCGAAAAGATCATTTATTTGAATAATAAAACCGCCGTAACTTATTACAAAGGAATGTATCATTTTTATAATATTGATACATGGAATAGTTATAAATCTATTAATGCAGAGGAAATTGATAATCACAGCGCTTATAGATTTGAAACTTGCGGTGATTATATTTTCGTATTTGATGATAATTATGATAAACTATTGAATACTATCAGCATAATGTAAGTTATTTTAATTGACCGTTGTACAGACTAAAAATCTGTGCAACGTCCCCGCCCAACAACCCACCACCCTACCCAACGAACACTAAATAGACTAAACTAGAAGTAAGAAAAAAGTCTAATTGGAGTTGATCAGAATGAATGAAATAGCAAGGATAAAGAACGAAGTCAGACTAAAGCAATGGGCTGAAATGGTGCAGCTCAGAAATGAAAGCGGCTTGAACGTTTCACAGTGGTGCAGACAGAGTGGCATAAATCAGAAAACCTATTACTACCGCCTGAATCGGGTGCGTAAGGCTTTGTGCGGCGAAGTTGAAAAGCATGAGATCGTTCCGGTAAGTACTGAACCGGAAATCGCAGTATCGCACGAACAGATATCTTTGTCCGTAGGAAACGTAGTCGTCAATCTGCCCGATGATTTCAATGAGGACACTCTGAAACGGCTGCTGGGAGTTCTTCGATGATAGGTGATGTGAGCCATGCGGAGCATATCTACATCGTATGCGGATATACCGATATGCGCAAAGCAATAGATGGTCTTACTGCTATTGTTCAGCAGAATTTTGGACTCGATGTTTTTTCAGGAAGCCTCTTTCTGTTCTGCGGGAAACGATGTGACCGCATCAAAGCTCTGATCTGGGAAGAAGACGGTTTTTTACTGCTTTACAAACGCTTGGAAAACGGAAAATACAAATGGCCGAGAGATTCAAATGAGGCTAAGTTGATAACTCAGAAAGAATTTCGCTGGCTGATGGAAGGTCTTTCGATAGATCAAAAAACAGCCATCAAACCTGCAAAGAAAGGAAAAGTGTGCTGAGTTTTCAACAGAAAAAATGAACATATAGGTTGATAATATTTCTATGCCCGAAACGCCCTGAAACGCTGGACTTTTCGGGCTTTTTGCGGTATAATAGATGTAGTGGATTTCTTGTTTTCGGAGGCGAGTGCAGTGATAGAAAAAGGCAATATGACAAACGAGGAATATATCGCTGCACTTGAAAAAGAACATCTCCGTTTAAAAAGCGAGATTAAAAAGCGTGATAAGAAGATAGACAAATTAGAGGTCGAAAATGAATGTCTCAGAAAAGATAATCATATCTTCCTTGAAGTGCTTATACTCTCTAAGCATAAAATATTCGGAGCATAAAGCGAGCGAACCGAATGTGAAGATCAGCAATCTTTCTTCAACGAGGCCGAACAGGAATATGCAGAGAAAACGGAAGAGCCTGTAAAGAAAGATGTCAAGGGTTATGTCAGAAAAAGTGCAAAGACAAAACGTGATGAGATCATAAAAAACATCGAGACCGAGGTCATCACCTGCACTATCCCCGAAAATGAGCAGATATGCCCTCGCTGCGGAAGTAAGATGAAGGTTGTTGGCAAAAAATATGTCCGTGAAGAGGTAGAGCTCATCCCAGCGAAGCTGGTTGTAAAGAAATATTACAGCAATACTTATGGCTGCAAAAAGTGCGAGAAAAAGAATATGCCTGTTTTTCTTCACGGATTAGTTCCCGCACCTGTGCTCCCTCACTCATTGGCGTCTGCGTCAACGGCTGCGTGGGTGATCTATCAGAAATATGTTAATGCCACTCCTCTGTACCGTCAGGAAAAAGACTGGGAACGTCTCGGATACTCGCTCAGCAGAACGACCATGGCAAACTGGATCATCAGATGCAGTGAGGATTATTTCTCAAAGCTGGTAAGCAGATTGAAAGAAGAAATGCTTAAGCAAAAAGTTCTTCACTGCGATGAGACATACGTCAAAGTTTTGAAGGAACAGGAGGTTTCTGAAAACAGCAAGCAGTATATGTGGGTATACCGCACCGGCAAGCATTCGGACAGGCAGATCGTGATCTATGACTACAACAAGTCGAGATCTGGCGACGTGCCAAAGAAGTATCTTGGAGACTACGATGGTTTTGTGCACACCGACGGCTATGCAGGCTACAACAAGCTGACCAAGGTCACGCACTGCAATTGCTGGGCACACGTTAGGCGAAAGTTCCATGAAGCGATGGTAGTGAACAGTGAGGACAGCATAGCAAGGGTTGCGAGAGATTATTGCGATAAGCTTTTTAAGATAGAAGCGAAGCTTGACAGTCTCACGACCGAAGAACGTTTTAAAGAGCGTCTGACACAGGAAAAACCTGTGTTCGAGGCTTTCTGGTCATGGGCTGAAAAAGTCGCACCTACAGTTCTTCCGAAAACGCAGCTCGGAAAGGCTTTTGAGTATGCATTCAAGCGCAGAGAGTATCTCGGGAATTATTTCAAAAACGGCGACTGTGCTATTTCAAACAACGCAGCGGAAAATGCGATCCGTCCGTTCACAGTCGGCAGAAAGAACTGGCTGTTCAGTGATACTCCGAACGGAGCAAAAGCCAGCGCTGATATATACAGCATCGTTGAGACAGCAAAAGCGAACAGGCTTGATGTTTTCAAATACTTTGAATTGTTGCTGACAGTTCTTCCGAGCATGGAGTTTCTGACCAATCCGGATATTCTGGAAGAACTGATGCCGTGGAATATATCTGTGCAGAAAATCTGTAAAGCAACATGAGTAATCCTCGAACCGCAGCTTGGGGATCTTTTATTTAGGGGCGGTATGTTATTAGGCGGGAACAATCAAGATACGCATTGTATCAAAATTGGTGTCCTGTTATGAAAGTAAAGGCCTATTATAATACAAATGCACACCTATTAAAACACTTCGTTATGTTTTTAGCTATCGTTAGTAGGATAAAATATCACAGTAGTTATCATTGTATTTATAGGTCTTTAAGAATCTCTGCAAAATCCTACAGAATATATGCTCATTCGATGGGGCACTGATTAAAAGTCATCAATTATCAGGCTCTACAATGATATTCTTCTTGCCATAAAAAATGAGTCAACTGTGTTATTTGTATTCTACCACAGTTGACTGAATTTTTACAGACTATGGATTGCGGAATAAATTTCATCCCAGTTGTTTACTCTAACCATATTTTCACATTCAAAGTTTTTATTCCACGCAGCAGTAAAACAAAACACTTTTGAAATATCTTTTATTGCTTCAAGATTTTCTGGTGAATCATCTATCATTACATCGGTTTTTAGTTTTTGGCAAATATCATATTTATCTACGGAACTTTCCTTTTCAGAACAATAATATATTTCGTCATAATATATCTTGTTCTTTTTAAGCCAATATGTCAACATTTTTCTAAAAAGTTTTCCTGTTATACCTTGTTCAGTAGTGTGTGCCCTTCCGGTAATAATAACTATTTTGTTTTCCTCTTCGTGAAGCTTTAGCAATACTTCTGATGCATTTTTGAAAGCTGGTTCTGTTAAGCAGTATCCCCATATGTACTTTTGCCAAAATATTTCTCTTTCTTTATGTGTACAGTCATATATCTGTTCTATATCAAATTTATCAGGATTAACAATATCTTTATTGTATTTTTTCTTAAAATATGGCTTACTATATTTTAATTGATAATTTCCAATATCAGACAGCACTCCATCTACATCAATGCCAATAATCATATTCATCACCCTGCTTTTAAATATTTTTCAATTTAATAATTTCTTTTTTTATCTCTCTAGTTAGTTCTCTTGCGTTAGAATAATTAAGTGGATCTAATGGTGTTCCAAAAGCAAAATGTAATCTTTTCTTCTCACCAATAGTTCTTAATTTAGGAAATTTTTTGTCTGGTGGAAAAATATCTCTTGCTCCATTAATTCCAACGGGTATTATCTTTATTTTTGTTTTTATAGACAATTCTGCTGCGCCAATTTTAAACTCGCCAAGTTGCCCATTACGAGAACGTGTTCCTTCTGGATGTATCATTAATGACCTGTTTTCAAAAGCGATTAAATCATATATTCTTTTCATCGCAATAGAAGTATTACCATTTCTATGAACTGGTACACCGCCCATTATTCTTACCCCATATTTATAAATTGATTTCCTAAATAAATAATCTGCCGCCATACTGCACATTCTTACTTGCATTTTTTTAGGAAAAAAAGCCATCATCCACATACTGTCAAAATGGCTTTCATGATTTGGCGTAAAAATATAGTTTTCATTAAAATCAATATTCTCCAATCCTGAACAAGAAAAGTTATAATTAAATTTTGTCCATTTTTTAAACAATTCAAATTTCAACCAATCAGTTCTTTTCCTATGAAGCGGAAATGAACTATAATTAAACTCATCATTATTCTTATTTTGTCCTGATATTAACTTGGCTAGTTCTGTTATTGTTAAATCTTGACTTATAAAATTTTCTGCACAGATTTTAAATTTATTGTCTATATCAACACATAGTTCAAACATACTTAAAGAGTCAATACCTAAATCAGAACTTATTTTTTTATCTTTTGTAATATTGCAATCGGTATATTTTGACAAAGCATGGCAAAGCCAATTTTCTATACTTTCAATATTATTTACATTGTCTTCTAAAACAGAGCCTATACTTCCTGAGTTTGTTTCTTTGTCTACCAATGTACTCAATTTATATCGTTTAACTTTTCCCACTGACGTTTTTGGCAACTCGTCAACATAAATGATTTTTTTATACCTATAATTAGCATTGACAGTTTGTTTGACCTGTTGGAATATTTCATCAAATTGTCCCGACTTTCCAACAGCAAAGACATAAACTTCGTCATATCCATCATCTGATTTTATACCTGTTACTGCAAATTCAATTTCTTGACCTACTGTTTCTTTGTAACTATTTTCAATATCTTCAGGCGATACTTTTTCTCCATTAGATAGATGAATGCTTTCCTTAATTCGTCCTGTAATATAAAGTTCTTCATTTTCTATTCTGCCGTAATCACCGGTTTTGAAATATTCGCCATCAAATGCACTTTGCGTTAATTCTGGCGAATGAAAATACTCCAACATCAGCATATTGCTTTTTACTTGGATCTCACCAACTCCATTATTATCTGGATTGGATATTCTCACACTAGAATTGGGATCTTCATTAATATTTCCAATACTTTTCATGTATTTAATTCCGTCGGTAACAACTATCGGTATGTTGGCTTCTGTTGATGCATAAAAGTCAAAAAAGTCGTATCCTAAATTCCAGAAAAAACGTGATGTATCAGGATTAGTCTTTCCACCGCCAGAATATATTTGTTGAAGCCGTCCGCCAAATACTTGTTTATTGATGCTATGAAAAAATTTTCTTCCCAAATTAATTCCTGTATAATAGCGAAGCGTACCGCAACATTTAATCATACCGTTAATAATTTTCGCACGCAATACACCTTTTTGCTTTATTGAATCTTCAATTTTGCCCTTGTATGTATCCCATATTTTAGGAACCATTCCAAAACAATTAGGCTTATAAATTTGAAAACCATTCATTAGTTGAATTGCTGATGATTCTTCTAATACCGCTAAAGAACCGCCTCTCATAAGAACAACAAGAAAGCTGGTAAGACCAGAGATATGAGATGTTGGAAACAACATTAGATAATTTACATTATTACTACCAATAACCTTGTATAAACGATTAAATGCATTTATTTCCTGTTCATAACCTATTACAACACCTTTGGCTTGACTAGTAGTACCTGAAGAATATAATATTGCTATCGCATCATAATTAGGATCTTTAGTATGCTCTAATACCCGCTTTTTTAGAAAGTGACACTCGTCAGAACTTTCTAAAATAGGCAGATCAATTTCTTGCAATTTTTCAGTAAAAATATCTTCTGTTGTAATTATACAAGCTGGATCTGAGTCATCAATTATTCTAAAAAGTTCTGATTTATGCAAATTAAAATCTAAAATAACCGCCGTTGCTCCTATACACGCTAATGCCAGAATGTCCAAATATACATTATCACTCAATGGTATTAACACAACTACACGATCTCCATTTTTGACTCCAATATCTGTATATCTTTCAATAATGTTTTCTACTCTATGTTTCATTTGTTCATAAGAACATTCAATTAAAGTTTGGTCTTTCCTTATATACGTTATTGCAGTTTTCTTTTTTTGTGTTTTACAGATCTCATAAAATTGATTTCTAAACAATTTATTCCCATCAGGCATTTATTACACTTCCCTAATCATATATAATTTTTCAATATCAAAAAATCTAATATTATCTCAATTGGTTTATTTTTAAATTAAACAATGCATAAAAGCGGTCAATTAGACCATTTAATGCACATTTTAAATGTTTGTTGAAAAGAAATTAATTATTTCCGTATAGAAATTCTCTGTATATGATTATATTATATCATAAATAAAATGAGATTGTCAAGAAAATGTAATTAAAACTCATATAATGACATAAAAGTGCAATATACACATATACCAAATACAAACATAATTTAGTAAGCACGTAATTCTTTTTGCCAAATTAACACCGTACACCTTGTAAAACAAAGAAAAAAGTGGTATAATAAAGGTGTTAACATTAAGAAAACACCATTTGACTGTATTTTCATAAATACAAATCTAAACAAAAGAATCTCTTGAATATATTTCGCCTGAAAGCACTTTTTTCATACATGTTTTCTAATTGCGAATTTGATTTGTAATCAATTGAAGAACTCCCCCTTTATCCGGATTATTCCATGAGCAAGAATTTTCATAAAAACTTGTAAACATATAAATTAATCTCATATGGAAGGAAAAAATAAACATGAATTCTGAAAACAATCTAACTGGATTTCCTAGCATTGATAAACCATGGCTTAAATATTTTAGTGAGGAAGAACTTAGCACTCCTGTTCCTGAAAAGACTGTATATGAACTTATTTATGAAAATAACTGTGACCACCTTACGGACACTGCCCTTGAATACTTTAAAAAGAAAATAACATATAAAACAATGTTTGAAAAAATTGAATTAACGAAAGCTGCATTAATCGCTAATCGAGTAAAAAAGAGTGATAACGTTATAATGTTTACTAGTTCTTCACCTGAATTAGTATATTCACTATTTGCCATATGCCGTATTGGTGCAGTTGCGAACATGATAAATCCAATATTTACGCATGAACAAATCATAGATCGAGTAAATGAAACTGATGCTGAAATTATGTTTGTGCTTGACCAACTGTTTGATAGAATACAGCCAATACTTCCTAAATTATGCATAAAGAAAATTGTTATCATTTCAGCTTTTGATGAAATGCCTGCGGTTACTAAAATGGTTGCTTCAGTGAAAACGAAAAAACACATACCATATTCAGATAAAATAGTACGATGGCGTACTTTTATTTCTGAAGGGAAGAACACTAATAAAACAACTGACGCTATGTATGAAAATGATATACCGCTTGTTATGGTGAATTCTTCTGGAACAACAAATCGCCCTAAAGGAATTGTTCTTACCAATAAAGGAATTAATTCAACCATAATACATTATGATAGTCCAAACTTTTCATATAAACGAGGTGATAAATTCTTGCAAATTATTCCATGCTTTGCATCAACGGGGTTGGTTCTTTCTTTATTAATGCCGCTATATTTTGGCATTATTGTTATACTTGAACCTTTATATAATCAAAAGATATTTGTTAAAGATATAAAACAATATAAACCTAATATGCTAATAGGGGCAACATCCCTTTGGCATTATGCTACAAGAAACCCTGAATTAAAAAATATTGACTTATCTTTCATAACACTACCTATAACAGGAGGAGAGCATATATCCGCTGATTCTGAAATAGAAATAAATGAATTTCTTCAGAATGCAGGCTGCAAGGTAAAACTATTAAAAGGGTATGGGATGTGTGAATTGGGAAGTACAGTTACCACCGATACACCATTACATAGAAAGAATGGCTCAGTAGGTTATCCGATCAGAGGTGTAAATATCTCCACATTTGATATTCTGACAAATAAGAAAATGATGTATGGCGAGCGTGGGGAAATACGTGTGGATTCCCCTGCACGTATGAAAGAATACTACAAAAATCCACAAGCTACAAAAGAATTTTTTTATACAGATGAAAATGGGATTATGTGGGGACGAACAGGTGATATCGGTTACGTCGACGAAGATGGATTTCTATTTGTTTTGGGCAGAGCAAGCGACACATTTACTTCCAAATCAGGAGAGAAAATATATTGTTTTGACATTGAAGCTGCAATAAGAGAAAATAAGAATGTTGCGGATTGTGAGGTTGTAGGTATTCCATCAAACGGTCACGATATTCCTGTTGCTCACATAATAGTAAGGGATAAATGTAAATTATCTGAAGACGAGCTTATCGCAACAATTCACAGTAATTGTCAGCAAAAATTGTCTATGCAAGCTGTTCCTTGTGGATACAAAATTCGCAAAAATTTTCCTGTTAAAGATAGTGGTAAACGTGATATAGAGCTGATAAAACAGGATAGAACTGATTTCATTGTTCCAACATGTAATGGCATTCTTCATGGGATCTCATTTTAAATAATAACTTAAAAACGTCTCTCCACCGATAGTTGTAAATTTACCATGTAACCCTGTAATGCCTCATCGAAATCTGTGATGAACCGTCCTTTAATTATAAAATAATCGAAACTCAAAGATGCCAAAGGTTGAAATGCTCCCCTTTTGTTAGACAATGTGGTATAATAGAAATATACCAATAAAAATCTAACAAAAGGGGGCATTTTTTATGCCAAAAGGACAGCCGAACAAAAGATACACACCGGAATTCAAAATCAAAGTAGTGGAAACAATGCACAGAGAAAAGTTAAGCTATCGTGAAACTGCACGTCAATTTGACATATGCGATCATGATAGAGTAGCAGCATGGGAACGAATCTATCTTGAAGAAGGTGCGGAGGGACTTTACGCAGAACGCAGAGGAAGGAAATCCACAGGTCGACCTCCGAAAATTAAGAAAGAAGATCTGATTGCAGAAGTACAGCGTCTTCGTGCGGAGAATGCATACTTAAAAAAATTGAATGCCTTGGTTGCCGAGCGGGTACTTTTGATCTGTCTGATTCGGTGAAAATAAGTTGGAGTTCAGATGATTGCTTTGAGCTAATTTATAAACCTACATTGTCACATTCATACAGTTGGAAATATAATTTTAAGGACAGTGAAGTAACATATTAATCCTGTATAATAAAACTTGACACATACAAAACAATCAAAGTATAATAAAAAC